>JAFQII010000022.1 GCA_017397605.1 Clostridia bacterium | reverse complement strand
GTGCCTGAAGTGGCTGTGAAGATTAGTTATGACGTTACGACGTTCGAACTTGGAGACAAGTGGAGTGACGGTACGAGCTACTATTGCCCTCTTGTTATTCAGGTCAATTCTCAGTCTTTCTACGGCATGGACTATTTGTCTGCTGATGATTTCGAGGCTGCAGTTATTGCGGCTATCGAAGGCTATACTACACAGGTATATAATCCTCACACCGATCTTTCGACTGTAACTGGTTCTAATCTGTATGTCGCTTGGGCATGGGCGTTCGAAAAGGATGATACTGTTCTTGGAGTCGACTGTGTTAAAAACGACGATGTTAAGGATACTCATCTCGGTGATGAGGCCGCAGATGGCAATGCAGCAACCGTTACTTTGACCATCGTTACCACCGTTACCCAGATCGACTAATAGATTTTTGAATCAGTTTATCCCCAAAAATATACTGTCCTCCGACCCAACGTGGCTGGGTCGGAGGGCTACCCCAAAAAGATCTTTTTTCTTTTCATGCTTCTTTTTTTGATAAAGAAGTTTGAAAAGGCAAGAGACAAAGCAAAAAAGGAGTAAACGCTTTCATGGATGAATACAAAAGCCTTAGCAAAAAGAAACGCAGCGTATTCAGCGTCATGCTTGCCTGTTTGCTCGTTTGTGAGCTTTGCTGTGCTGTGATGCTGGTGTATCGGTTGAGCGGTTTTTCGGCGGGGCGGAGCAAAAACGTGTTTTCGCTCACCGAGTCATCTCCGATGACCGACGTCCGCGTTGGATACCTTTCGCCCGACGGAACGGTTGCGTTTCCCGATCAACAGCTTGCGGCTGTCAGACCGCGCATGTCCATGATGATTGGCGGCATCCTTCCGATTGACGTCTCGCACAACGAGTCGATCGAAGGTGAGGTGTCCGGTTTTTTTGTCAGTGACGCAGACAAGGTATGGCAGGCGACGACGGATGTTGAGATTTTCAAGACATCGTATGAAAACGGCGAGGCAAAAATCACGGTTGACGGCGACGGCGACAAGGTCATTGCGCCCGGTACAGAAAACAGCTATTCCTTTACATTGCAAAATTCAAGCGATTCTGCGCTTGGCTATACGCTCGAGATGGAAGCATACTTTTCCAATCCCGACAAACCCATCCCCGTCACAGTGCGTTTGCAAGGCAGTGACGGCGGATACTTCCTCGGCGGGGAATCTACCTACGTGGATGTTATGCAGTTGAACACCGTTTCTTACGAGCACGCGCTCGGCGCAGGCAGATACGCGACCTATACCCTTGATTGGCAGTGGTCGTTTGAGGGTGACGAAGCATATTTCACCGAGCTTGGCAATATTGCGGTTTTTGAAGATCAGTCGCTGACGATTGTGATCCGTACGGTTGCAACGCAGTATGAGGATCCCGAGTACAGCGGCGGCGACCTTCCGATCACGGGGGATGATTTTTCGTTCCTGTGGTGGCTTTTGGCGGCGTTGCTCGCGTTGTTTGCGATTCGCTACGTGATCCTTGCGCGCAAGCGTGAAGAATATTGACAAGTATGAAAAATAACAGCAAAAAAATCAGACGAATGATCTTGCGTATCGTCGTTATGGTGATCGCCGGTATCTTCTTGGGTACGCAGATCTATTCGTGGAATGCAAAGAGCCTTGGCGGCGATGCCATGCCGATGCCGCTTGGATTTGGCGTGTCGATCGTTCTGTCTGGCAGTATGGAGCCCGAGCTTTCCGTCAATGATCTGATATTTGTGCGCCAAATGGACAGCTATGAGGTCAGAGACGTTGTCGTGTTTCAGAGCTACGGCTCGCTTGTGGTACACCGCATTCTTGAAATCGATGGCGAAAACGTTGTGACGCAGGGCGATGCAAACGATACGGCGGATGATCCGATCGCACTCACGGAGATCAAAGGCGAAGTCGTCGGACACGTTCCGTATGTCGGCGCGATCCTTCGCTTTCTCAAAACGCCGATTGGCATTGTTTTGGTTCTCGGGGCGGCAATTTTGCTGATGGAGCTCTCTTTTCAAAAGGAAAAGAAAGAAGCCGAGCAAGATCTTGAGCCGATCAAGGAGGAAATCCGACGCCTTTTGGCAGAACAAGCGCAAAAAGACGATACCACTCAAAATTGACAGAAAGGCAGAGACAGCATGCAAGGTCAAAGAAAATACAGTCTGCATACGATCATCTTTGGCATTGCGCTGATTCTGTTTTGCCTTGTGATTATTTCGACGTATATGATGTCGGGGCTGTATGCCCGTTACCGATCGGCAGGCTTGTCGGGTGATGATGCGCGCGTTGCGGCTTTCTCGGTCGAAGCGGCGTGGGGCACGGATGTTAATATCGATTGGACGGAAACGGCCGACGGCGCATATCAAGTCGTATTGACAAACAATTCCGAAGTCGCTGTGCGCTGCGATATGGTGTTGACGCTAAATGCGGATGTGATGGACGCTGTCAAAATCACGCTTGACGATAGCGATGGCACGGTCTCGGGCAATACAATCACGTTTGGGAATATATGCGAGCTCGCGCCAAATGGCACGGACTCAGCGCATCAATTGAAATTTTCGGTCAAGGATATCGATTTCTTTACCAAAAATGCTACGGGAGAAGCGCATTCCGAGGCAGTTTCTTTCAAAGCGATCATTACCTGTACACAGATAGACTGACAACATAGAAGGAGGATAGCCGAATATGAAAAAAACGTATCTTTCGGTGCTCCTTCTTGTTTTTGTTTTGGTGCTTGCGGCGACCGCAGGCGTTGTGTATGCAAAATACATCCGTACGTTTGAGCAAACGGTCAACGTTACGGTAACTGCGGATCTTGCGGAGTCGGTTGCGCTCTACGAGAGCCAAGCCGTAAAGAAAGACGACGGCTCGTATTCGTTGAATTCCGAAAGCCGCGTTACCCAAAACACATATACACTTCTCCCGGGGCTGGACGTCCCAAAAGACCCGACGATTGAGATAGTGGGCAAAACCAATGTCCCTGCTTATCTCTATATCGAGGTTGTTGACAAGCTCAACGCAAGCATTGCTTACACGCTGAAGTCCGAGTGGCTGGATATATCCGTCACGGGAAAAAACGGCGGTAAAGTATATGTCTACGCCAAAGACGGTGTGCCGGTCAAACTGCAAAGCTTTGATAAACTGACGATCGGAATACTTGAGGATAACAAGTTGATCATCAGCGATAGCTTACCGCGCGATACCGAAGTGTCACTGACGTTTCATGCTTACATGGCGCAGGTTGACAACGACAGAGCACCCAAGGAAGTTTTTGAG
>JAFQII010000216.1 GCA_017397605.1 Clostridia bacterium | reverse complement strand
TGGAATTTGCCGAAACCGCCGACCTCAAAGATGTCGCGGGGGTTCTGGACAGGCAGATCGCATGTAACACGGCGATCGCCGAGGAAGGCTTGACAGGCAAATACGGTGCCGCAATCGGCAGAACGCTTTTGATGACATACGGTAATACAGTTCACAACCGCGCAAAGGCATGGGCGGCTGCAGGTTCGGATGCACGTATGAACGGATGCGAGCTACCCGTCGTGATCAATTCCGGCAGCGGCAACCAGGGTATGACGGCTTCCCTGCCCGTCATTGTATATGCAAAAGAGCTTGGTGTTACCCAAGAGATGCTTTACCGCGCTTTGCTGGTTTCCAACTTATCGACGATACACCTCAAGACGGGAATCGGATGTTTGTCCGCATACTGCGGTGCTATCAGTGCCGGTTGCGGTGCTGCGGCAGGCATTATGTATTTGTACGGCGGCAAGCTCAACGAGATCTCCCACACCATTGTCAACGCGCTCGCGATTAACTCAGGTGTCGTCTGCGACGGTGCCAAAGCAAGCTGTGCCGCAAAAATCGCTTCTGCAGTAGAATCCGGTCTGCTCGGTATGCAGATGTACATGCACGGCAAAGAGTTCTTCAGCGGCGACGGAATTGTCGCAGGCGGTGTAGAAGCTACGATTCGCAACGTCGGTCAGCTCGCTCAGAGCGGCATGGCGGAAACAGATCGAGAGATCATTCGTATCATGTTAAAAAAATAAACACACAGCCCGCTTTTCGCACATCAACAAAAAGCGGGATTGATTTTTAACGGTGATACAGCATATTCAGATTTTTAAAACGATTTCTGTCGACTGTATCCAGCTGTTCTTTTGTAATGCGGTATGCCCAGTTACCGTCTGCTCTGCCGGGCGTGTTCAAGCGCGTATCCCTGCCATATCCGAGCAGATCCTGAATCGGAAACATTACCAAGCCTGCGTGGCTTGCCATAACGGCCCGTATGATGCTTTCGCAACCTGTGCCCCAATCTCCCTTGTGGCCGCAATATGCAAGCATACGCTGTCTGGTGGCGCCATCGAGCTCCCAAAGATAGCCAAGCAACGTGTTGTTGTCATGCGTTCCTGTATAAGCCACGCAGTTGTTTGGATAGTTGTGCGGAAGATGCGTGCTGTTGTCGTCAGACAAAAAGCCAAACTGAAACACCTTCATTCCCGGGAAACCGCTGTCCTTGACCAGCTTATAAACCTCGGGCGTGATATCGCCGAGATCTTCCGCAATAATCTGGGTATCCCCTGCCGCAGCTTTGATTGCCTTGATAAAGGGCATGCCGGGACCTTTGATCCATTTGCCTTCTTTGGCAGTTGCTGCAGAAGCCGGAATGGACCAGTAGGATTCAAATGCGCGGAAATGGTCGATTCTCACCGCATCAAACAGAACCGACATATGCTTGATTCTGTCACACCACCATTTGTAACCGTCTTTCTTCATTTCTGCCCAATTGTAGAGCGGATTTCCCCAAAGCTGTCCGTCAGCTGAAAAATAGTCAGGCGAAACACCGGCTACATGTGTCGGATATCCGTCTTTGTCGAGTTTAAACTGATTTGGAGAACTCCAGACATCCGCACTGTCAAGCGCGACATAAATCGGAATATCACCGATCAACTTGACGCCTTTGCTGTTTGCGTATGCTTTGATCTTTCCCCACTGTTTTAAAAATGTATACTGCGTAAATTTCCACGCAAACAATACATCCGTATCAATTTCGGCAATTGTCCAGTCGTGCCACGGAAGATCATTGTTTGCCGCTTTGTGAGCCATAAAATGACAGTATGCATCCAGATATGAGTCATTTGTAACAGCAAGATCAATTTCCGAACGATCCGTCACACGCATTGCCGCCTTGTACAGCAATGCAAAACGCTCTGTGCGCAATCTGTCAAATTCACAAAGGTAGGGTGACTTTTGTTCGGCATCACGCAGTTCTTCCGCTGTCAAAAGTCCTTCATCATAAAGCGATCGCAAATCGATAAAAAACAGATTACCGCTAAAAGAAGAGTACGACTTATACGGCGAGTTATATTCATCCACCATACAAAAAGGCAGAACTTGCCAGTAGCTAAAACCGCACTCAACCAAAAAATCAACAAATTCCATTGCTTCTTTGCCAAATCCTCCGGTCGAATACGGACCGTACAAAGAAGAAATGTGCATCAATACACCGCTTTTTCGTTCCATACTATCACCAAACTTTCTATTACTACACGGCATTACCGTTTGATTGGAAGCCAATCAAGGATTTCCTTGATCCAATGATCCCAAAACTCCCATGTATGACTTCCCGTGCCTTCACGATACGTCAGATCCAAACCGAGTTCTCGCATATATTTGACAGCGTTGACATTATCCCTATAGAGAAAATCCTCCGTGCCGCAGCACGCAAATAACGCAGGCTGACATTCACTTGACGCAACCTGCTTTGCAAGTGCAAACAAATCATCGTCACTTCCTCTCAAAGCTTCAGTCGAACCAAACAGCCCTTGCCAAAACAGATCGCTCGCAATCCCGTGACGTTCTGCTGTCGAAACAATATCCAGACAACCCGAAAGCGAAGCCACCGCACCAAAGCGGTCGGGACGGCGCAAGCCGAGCTTAAATGCTCCGTAGCCGCCCATAGACAAGCCTGCGGCAAAGGTATCCTCGCGTTTGGGTGAAATACGAGGGAAAAAGCCGCGGCAAATCGAAGGTAATTCCTCCGAGATGTACGTCCAATACTGCTGTCCGGTTTTTGTATCGGTATAAAAGCTCAAATCCGCATTTGGCATAACGACCGCAATGCCAAGCTCGGACACATAACGCTCAATCGATGTACGTCTGAGCCAAATGGAGTGATCGTCGGACATCCCATGCAACAAATACAACACAGGATAGGTGTCGTCGGTATCGCTTCCGTTCAGACCGATCTGCGTCGTCGTGCTTTGCGGCAAAATGACTTCCATCGTCATGCATTTGCCCAGCACGTTAGAAAAGAATTCTACCGTTAAATGCGCCATAACATAATCCTTTCAAAAAATAAATCATATATAAAGGAGTATCTCAAATGTCCATGTTAGGAAAATTCACCCCGGAAGACATCGAGTTGCTTCCCTATCCCGCGTACTATCTAAACGAAAACCGTATCATTGTACGCAGAAACAAGAACGCCTCGCCATCCAAGATCGCGGTAATGGTTCGAGCCAGAATCGACAAATACGTCTCCAAAAACAACCAAAAGAGAATCATTGCTCTTGAAATCGGCGAGGAAATCTTTGTAGATCTGTTTTATGAGCCCGCATACGGTGCGATCATTTGCCGCATCGAAAACGGATATCTCATGGCGATCCGAAACATCACCGCGCACATGCTGCAATACATCAGCAAGGTTATGAAAGCCATTCCACCGTTCTTCGGCAATATGACCGGTCAAATCGAGAGCTTGCGATTGGCAACCTATCAATCCAGAGAAGAAATGGTCAAAGTGCGTCACCAATACAACAAGGTTTTGCGCTATCAAACAGCACTTGCACGTTATTTTGATACCG
>JAFQII010000215.1 GCA_017397605.1 Clostridia bacterium | reverse complement strand
GTCCGTTCCAGCGTGTGCGCCGCGTGGTGTTGCCGCTTTCGATGCCCGGCGTAATCTCGGGCATCATCATGGTGTTTATTCCGTCTGTTTCGACGTTCTATATCTCCAAAAAAATGGGCGGCCCCGGCGACTTTATGATCGGTGACCTGATCGAAAGCCAGATCCACAGCCAAAACAACAACCTTCCCGTTGCGGCGGCGCTGTCGTTGCTTTTGATGGTGGTTATTTTGGCGAGCATGTTTATCCTCAACCGCTTCTCGGATGACCAGGACGGGGGTCGCATGCTGGTATGAAGACACTCGGCAAACTTTTTGTCGGCATTGTTTTCGCGGTGCTGTATGCGCCCTTGGCGGTCATGGTGCTGTTTTCGTTTAACGCGTCTGCCAGCACGACGACCTTCACGGGCTTTTCCCTGCGTTGGTATCAAAACCTGTTTACCGACTTTAATCTGATGGAAGTATTGGGCAATACGCTCATCATTTCGGTGCTGGCGGCAACGCTTGCGACCGTGCTGGGCGTGGTTGCCGCGTGCGGTATCTACCGTATGAAATCGCGTGCGCTCAAAAACGCGGTCAACACCGTGACCAATATTCCGCTGACCAACCCCGATATCATCACGGGTGTCTCGCTGATGCTGCTGTTTACCTTTGCGGGTGCGGCGATCGGCAGAAGCAACGTATTGGGCTTCTGGACCTTGCTGTTGGCGCACATCACGTTTAACCTGCCGTACGTGATTCTCAACGTTTTGCCCAAGCTGTATCAGTCCGACCGCAGTCTGTACGAGGCGGCGCTGGACTTGGGCTGTACGCCGTTCCGTGCGTTTTGCAAGGTGACGTTCCCGAGCATCGTGCCGGGAATTCTGTCCGGCTTTATCATGGCGTTTACGCTTTCGTTGGATGATTTTATCATTTCGTATTACACCAACGGACATTTTTCGATTCTTGCGACCAATTTGTATACGGCGGTCAAAAAACCGATCCGTCCGACGTACTACGCGCTGTACACGCTGATCTTCCTGGCAATTCTGGTGCTGATGCTGACAGTCAACCTGATGCAATTGCGCTCCGAAAAGAAAAAAGGCGCGTCCACGCGCTCGGTCAAGGTGCTTTGCGTGCTGGTTGCACTGGTCATGGTCGTTTCCGTCTGCGTGTTTGCGGGCGGCAGCCGCCAGAACACCCTGCAGGATATCCGCGACGAGCTGGAAGGCAAGCTGGAACGCGATTATACGACCGATCTGGCTGGCACGACGCTGTACGTCTATAACTGGGGTGAATACATTTCCGACGGTGCGGACGATTCGCTGGACGTCAATCTGGCGTTTGAGGCGGTCACGGGCATCAAGGTTGTGTACGATACTTATGACAGCAACGAGGCGATGTACTCCACCATTTCGGGCGGCGGTGTCAACTACGATATTTTGATCCCGTCTGACTACATGGTTTCGCGCCTGCTCAAAGAAGGATACCTGCAAAAGATCGACTATGCGGCATTGCAGAATTACCACTACATCGACGAGCAGTACAAATACCCCGAGTACGATCCGACGAGCGAATATTCTATTCCGTATGCGGGCGGCTATTTGGGCGTGATCTACAACAACACGATGGTCGATCCCGCGGACGTGGACGGCACGTGGTCTTTGATGTGGAACGAAAAATACAAGGGGCAGATCCTCAACATGGACAACGCGCGCGATGCGTTTGCGACCGCGCAGTTTGCACTGGGAATCGATGTCAACACGACCAACCTTGCCGATTGGGACAGGGCGGCACAAAAGATCAACGAGCAGGTTCCGCTGTTGCAGGGCTGGGTCATGGACCAGGTCTTTGCCAAGATGGAAGGCGAAAACGCCGCGATCACGGCTTACTATGCGGGCGACTATCTGACGATGGTCGGCAACATGGACGAAAACAACGGCACGGGCGATCACCTCTCGTTCTACCTGCCCAAGGAAGGCACCAACATCTTCTTTGATGCGTTCTGCGTTACCAAGGATGCGCAGAACTACGAGGCGGCAATGCTGTACCTCGACTTTATGATGGAGCCTTACGTCGCATTGCAGAACGCAGAGTACATCTGCTATACCTGCCCCAATACGGGCGTCACCGAAAATGACGACTACTCGCTCAAAGGCAATGAGTTCCTGTATCCCGAAACCGAGGTCAAGTCCACGTATTATATCAACCTCGATCCCGCAGTGCTTTCGCACTACGAAAAGCTCTGGAACAAAATCAAGAGCGATGGTTGATCGCTACGCTCTCACCCCGAAAGCATCTGCTTTCGGGGTGTTTTTTGCGCAAAAAACAAGGCGCTCGGGTTGGCGTGATACTCTTAACGGAGTATCACGCCAGTTCTATTCGCCTTTTGCGAGTGATATTGCTACGCAGTGATATTCGGCTTACGCCGAGTGGTATTCGCTTCGCGAGTTTTTGAGGCGAATAGAATATCACTGAAGCCGCAAGGCTTCAATATCACTATCGCGACAGCAATAATATCACTCCGACGAAGTCGGAATATAGATCTTGCTTTCTCTGCTGATTTGTGGTATAATGGGGCTAATCAAAAGTCTCCCTTTACACAAGGGAGCCTCAGTATGCGTGCAACCTTAGGGGTATGGGCTTTGCCCGATGCCTTTGTATAACAAAGGCGAAACTGGCGATAAACGGAACGGGAGGTACTAATGAACAGGATAGAAATACGAAATTCACTCACATCCTCCGGATACGAGACAAAAGCTTTTTTTGTTGATGGCCGTCCATTGTATGAATATATAAATGAATGGCTGTCTAACAATAGTGAGTTGTTAAAATCAATTTCTCCAACCGATGATTTAGCTATTTGCTGGACAAGTGAATATGATTATGCCGGAGATGCAAAATTTATGGAGTTTGTCCTTAAACAAAACAGCGCGATTACCCCTATTTTGAGCTGTCCGGATGATTTTGATTTTTCTTGTATTGTCATTGTAGCCGATGTCATAAAGCAAGATGATAAAGTGATATGGAGACGTATAGGAAAAGTCAATCATTCAGCAGAATCTTTCGAACAGGAAAAACGCAGAGGAATTCTTTATACTGCGGCATATACCGACGAAGATCGTATTCGTTATGCTGATAATATTGCTCTTGCAGATGTAGATAGTCCCGAATGGTGTAAGTGGATAGGGGAAAACTGGACTGAGGAGCTGTACCGCAGAAGAATAAACTATACATTTCCATATTATCAGGATGAAAAGAATATTGAGTGGTTCGCTGTGTGCAACTTTGAATTTGAAAAACAGGACTATCATACACTTGTGGAGAATTGCTACAAAAAGTAGTTAATAATAATCAACCCCAACAGACCTTGAAAAATCTGTTGGGGTTAATTATTTGTCTACTTCGGAGCAAATCTGCGCTATATGAGCAAACTGATTGTGATTTCTCCGATAAGAACATCACGCATTTGTCCGAGCGCCTTTGTTCACACACAGGTTTCCAAAGGGGATTATCCCCTTTGGCAGGGATTCTTAAGGGGCGGCGCCCCTTAAGCGTGCTCCTTAATACGCGATCTTAACTTCGTTGCCGGTTGCAGCGGACTCGTAGATCGCATCGAGGATGCGCATGAGCGTGATGCCGTCTTCTGCGGGAGAAATGCAAGGAATACCGTCGCGGACACAGTCGACAAAGTGGCGGATCTCGCGGGCGAACAAACCGTCAAAGTTGAGCGCGGTGTCGCCGGAGGGACGAACGTCCACAAACATGTTGTTCATGTCGGTGAAGAACTCGATCTGCGGGTCGACGCGTGCGCCTGCTTTGGTACCGAAGATCTCGATGTTGCCAATATCGTGCTTGATATTGAGGTTAAAGGAAGCCTCTACGTTGATCGTCAGACCGTTGTCAAAGCGGATGAGCGCGGTTGCAAAGTCCTCAACCGTGTATTTGAAGTCGATGCCGAGACCGTTTTTGGAAACGTTCCACTGCTGTTTGCCTGCATTGGTCGCACGGTACGGGCCGAGGTTGTTGTAGGTCACACCGTAGACGGAGACGGGCTTGGGACCGCCTGCAAGGTAACGGCAAAGGTCAATGACGTGCACGCCGAGGTCGATCAGAGGACCGCCGCCGGAGTACTCTTTGTCGCCAAACCAGCCGCCGGGGAACCCGTTGCGGCGCAGATAGGTCGCTTTTGCAAAATAAACGTCGCCCATCGTGCCTTCGTCGATAAACTTTTTGAGGATGTCAGCGTCGTTGCCGAAACGGCGGACGAAGCCGATCATCAACAGCTTGCCGTTTTTGTCAGCCGCTTCTTTCATGGCGACTGCTTCCGCGGTGTTCATCGCCATGGGCTTTTCGCACAGAACGTTGAGTCCTGCGTTGAGCGCCGCGATGGTTGCGGGCGCGTGGGAAGCGTTCCACGTGCAGACGGAAACTGCATCCAGCTCCTCGCTTGCAAACATTTCGTTAAAATCCGTGTAATGATGGGGAATGCCGTATGCCTCGGCGTATTTTTTTGCCTTTTCGCCGTCGAGGTCACAGCAAGCGACAACGTCGACGAGCTCGGGGATCGCCTTGTAGCCGCCCATATGTGCGTGGCTGATACCGCCGCATCCGATGATGCCGATGCGTGTTTTTCTGTCCATGATGTTTCCTCCGTAATAAGTATGGATTACTGTTTTCATTGTAACCGCAACACGCACATTTGTCAAGAAGATTTTGGAAAGATTTGCCCGAAATTGTTTGGTTTTGTTTAGCGAACAATTCATGTGGCTGCGGTGCCAGACGAAAACACAATTCATTCTTTAAAAGTGACTGCGCGTTTTCAATTGAATTTTTTGTATTTGGCGGATGAATTGGGTCATTTGCAAAGATCGCTCTGTGAGATCCTGACTGACGGCACCCTTGCGGGGGTCGACTCCACGGACTTGCCCTGTGATATACAAAATCAAAGCATGGCACAAGTCCGCTCCGCTCAGGATGACACGGAGAACGGCATTGTGCCATGCTTACAATACTTTGAAACGCTCTGGCGACGAACAGCAGTAGCCTGTCTCCCTGAGCGAAGACGCGGACTGTCAATGTCGCGTCTTTTTTCTTTCTACGCGTCCGCGGCGTAGTCGAACTCCCGCAAGGGGTCGCATTGGCGATGGTCTCAGGCGGTGATTGACACGTTGTTAATGGCTTGACAACCTTTTAAAAGACGTCATTTCCTAAATCATCTCTGTCTATTTGCCATGGTTCGCCAATCCATTCACCTTTTTTGTCTATTTTCACCCGGTAATATTCTCGATCTTGCCCAACGAATGTTATGATAGCCTCGCCATCAACAAAGTCATCTACAAAAGTAAGATCTTTAAAATGAGGACTGCTATCCGAATCAACGATCAATGCGACCTCTCCATTTTCATCGTAAAATGTCACTATATGTTTAACACCGTTGTTAATTTGATATCCATATGTGCGTAGTAATCCATCCGAATAATACATACCATCAAATCCAACAGGGCCACCGGGAATTTCTATGGTATTGCCACTTTTACCGCAAAATAAATAGTTTTTTGACGGTAAATATGTTGGATCGTTCATTAAGTGTATTCCAACAAATACAATATTCCCGTTGGACGAACGATAACATTCCGATCTGGCATGATTGTTGTATTTAAATTTAAGTACACCGTTTGTGTCTATAACGCCCCGAACACCATTCCCCATTGAATCTAATTCATAAGAAACGATTGCGTAGCCGGCTTCAAAATCACCGGGTGCAACAATTTCTGAACTGAAAGGTATTACAACATTCCCTTTATAATCTATGTATCCAAACTGTACTCCGGTGTAATCGGATTTTTTGACCCACATTAATCCTTCTACACCAAAGGACCCCCAACTGGTATATTGAGATAAATCCAAGCTATCATATACTTCACTATAATCATAAGAAATATATGTTTTGCCATCAATCACTTTGTGTGTAGTGTAAGGGTTTCCATCGATATCAGGATATGTTTCTATGGGAGCTTGGCTGTCGGTATTTCCATCAATGTCAGGGAGTGATTCTGTGGGCGCCTGACTGTCAGTATTTCCATCAACGTCAGGGAGTGATTCTGTGGGTGCCTGACTGTCAGTATTTCCATCAACGTCAGGGAGTGATTCTGTGGGCGCCTGACTGTCGGTATTTCCATCAACGTCAGGGAATGATTCTGTGGGAGCTTGACTGTCGGTATTAACACCACAAGCAGTCATTGCGATCAATAGTGCAAGAATAAGCGCTGTCAAAAATAGTTGTTTCATTTTCCTGTTTCTCCATGATTTCATTTTTCTATTCCTCCAACAAATAAAAAGTGCGCCAACCGAAGTTGACGCACTAAAAACGCAACTCCGATCGTCGCTAAACAAAGCTTGAATAGAAAAGGAAACCCTTATTGTCATCCAAGTGGAATTGCGTTTTTACCGAATTCAAATTGGATGACAAACAAAAGGGTATAATTATCCCTTGAAAATAGACTTCCTTATTTGTTATTCAACTTTGTTTAGCAAGTAACAGTATATCACAACATTTGCAATAAGTCAAGATGATACATCCGAAAATTAGAAAAAGTATCCTAACCCTGTTTTTTCGTTTTCCCTTGCAAAATCGTATTTTTTCTGTTATACTGTTCGAGATAGTTAAACAAAGTTAATTAAAAGCAGGTATTCTCCATGATCAAAAAATTTATTTCCTACTACAAGCCCTACCGCGGGTTGTTTGCTTTGGACATGCTGGCGTCGCTGTTGATCGCGGTGGCGGACTTGTTCTACCCGATGATCGCGCGCAATATCATCAACGACTATGTTCCAAACAGACAGCTCAGATTGCTGATCGTTTGGCTGGGTGCGTTGCTGCTGATTTACGTTGCAAAAATGCTGCTCAACTATTTTGTGCAGTACATGGGGCATGTCATGGGCACGCGTATGCAGGGCGATATGCGCAGGGATATGTTCCGCCATCTGCAAAAGCTGCCGCTGTCGTTTTTTGATGAAAACAAGACGGGCAACATCATGTCGCGCATCATCAACGATCTGTTTGACGTATCGGAGCTTGCGCATCATGGACCCGAGAATCTGTTTCTGTGTACGGTGATGTTTGTCGGCTCGTTTGCGGTGATGGCGACGATCAATATCTGGCTGACGCTGATTGTGTTTGCAATGGTTCCCGTCATCGTGCTGTTCTCGCTCAAAATGCGCGGAAGAATGCACAAGGCGTTTAAAGAATCGCGCGAGCAGATCGCTGAGGTCAACGCCGAGGTCGAAACGTCGATCGCAGGTATCCGCGTCTCGCGTGCATACGTTTCCGCCGATCACGAAAACGAACGCTTTGACCACGAAAACGGGCGTTACGTCAAGGTGCGCAGTAATTCCTATAAGGCGATGGGACAGTTCCACTCGGGCATGGGACTTTTGTCCGACGTGCTGTATCTGATCGCGCTGGCGGCAGGCGGGTTGTTCTTTTACTTTGGCAAGATCGACAGCGGCTCGTTTGCGGCGTTTGTGCTGTATATTTCGATGGTGCTCAAGCCGATTAACAGCCTTGTCGCGCTGATCGAGCAGCTGCAAAACGGTATGACCGGCTTTGCGAGATTCCAAGAGGTCATGGCGGTCGCGGAAGAAAGCGAGCCCGAAAACCCTGTGCAAAAGGACACTGTCGAGGGCAGAATTACGTTTGATCACGTTTCATTCCGCTATGGCAACGAGCAGTCGCCGAGCGATAAGCTGATCATCGACGATCTGTCGATCGAGCTGGACAGCGGCAAAACGGTTGCGCTGGTCGGTCCGTCGGGCGGCGGCAAAACGACGCTGTGCCATCTGATTCCGCGTTTTTATGAGATCGAGTCGGGCAAAATTTCGATCGACGGCGTGGACATCCGCGATTTCCGCAGGGAAGACCTGCGCAAAGCGATCGGCATTGTCGCGCAGGATGTGTTTTTGTTTAACTGCTCTATCAAAGAGAACATCGCCTACGGCAACCCCGATGCGACGGACGAGGAAATCGTCGAGGCGGCAAAAAAGGCGAATATTCACGACTACATCATGACCTTGGAACAAGGCTATGACACCAATGTCGGCGAGCGCGGCATCAAGCTGTCGGGCGGTCAGAAGCAACGCATTTCGATCGCGCGCGTGTTCCTCAAAAACCCGCCGATCCTGATTCTGGACGAGGCGACGAGTGCGTTGGATAACGTGACGGAAATGCTGTTGCAGCAATCACTGGAGGAGCTCTCCAAGGGCAGAACGGTCGTCGTCGTGGCGCACCGCCTTTCTACCGTCAAAAACGCCGACGAGATCGTCGTGCTGACCGCAGACGGCGTGGAGGAACGCGGTACGCACGAGCAGTTGATCGAGCATGGCGGCATCTACGCAACGCTTTATAACCATCAGTTCAGAACTTAAAAATTAAGAATAATTCTTATTTTTAAAAAGTTTTAAGAAATCTATTGACAATTCCAAAAAAACTTGCTAAAATGCAAGTGTAAAAAGAAAGAAACCAATCACAACATTATTTGGAGGCTTTGATTATGAAAAAATTTGTATGTCCCGTATGCGGTT
>JAFQII010000214.1 GCA_017397605.1 Clostridia bacterium | reverse complement strand
GAAGAGACGGGCGACATGTGGGCGGATGTGTTTGCCAAGACAAACTTTTTGGACGGCGATATCTTCTGCTGTCAGGATTCCGTCGGCGCGGGACATATTACGATCGACAAGCTGGACGACTACTACCGCGAGATCAAGCGCGCCGTAGATTCCAAAGAGGGCTTGCATTTCTGGGCAAACAACGAGGACTTTACGCAGAGCTCGTGGACGACGGCACCGCTGGACCGCTTTGTGGAGCAGATGAACATTTCGTCCAAATACGTTGAGGCGCACATCACCTTTGCGTACTCGCATTACCAGCACCCCGACGTGGGCAAAATGGGACACCATCTGGCGTACAAATATTACTACGAAAACGGCAAGCTTCCCGCCGAGGTGACGTTTGGCAAGCCCGAGGTGAATTTTGAGACCGTCAACAGCGGTATCACGGTCACGATCGAAGGCTCGATCGCCAACGCTGACAAATCGGTCAAGGGCTTTTTGATCACCAAAAACGGCGCAGAACTCAAAATGATCGACCTCACCGCAGAATACGGCAAGGAAACGATCCGTTTCTCCACCGAGGACAATAACCCGACGGGCAACGGCTTGGTGCAGTACGCGGTTTGTGCCGTGGACTATTACGGCAATTGCGGCCCTGCGTATGAGTTTGAAGTGGCGCTCGAGGGCAAAGAAGGCGTCAACGTCGCCGAGGGCAAAAAATACACCTTGCTCAAAGAGCCCGAATCGGGCTACCCCGACGAAAAGGGCAGAACGCTCACCGACGGCAAGCAGGGAGAAGCAACCTACGGCGATGCCGCATGGGTTGGTTTCTTGGGCAGACCCGAGATCGTGATCGACTTGGGCAAAAAGACGGACGGCATTTATTCCGTCACGGTCGGCACGATGGGCGGCGGAAGTGCGGCGATCTACACCCCGACCAATGTGACGGTGTACGTCTCCGACGACGGCGAGAACTTTACGCAGGTGGTCAGCAAAAATTATGATCCCGACACGCGTGTAGACCTGCTGGAGCTCGGTACGCTGACCGCAATGCTCCCGCAAAACGTCTCCGCGCGCTACGTCAAGGTTGCGATTTCTACCAACCAGAGCTGGATTTTTGTCGACGAAATCAGCGTGTTTGCAGAAAAATGATCAGTACGGAATTTGGAATCATAGATGATTTTCATCCGCGAAAGGATTATACGGACTACACTCCCGAGCGGTATCACTGCGTGGCGATTGACGATGACGCGTACCTGAACGATTGGTGGGATCTTTTGTCCTGCATGGATAGCTACAATGTGTACGACAAGGGCGTTTTGCAACCGCAAAAAGCACTCTCGCGCTGGGGCATCACCATCATTCCGCCGCGTTCGCTGCGTCTTTTCCTTGACATTGTTGTTTTGGATCGCAGATACGAAAAGGACGAAAGGTTGATCGCTTTGGCAAAAATGATACGTCAGGCAATCGGCGAACAAAAGCACATGATCCATTATGGCGTGTGAACGTTTATTACTGCAATAAAAAAATCACCGTAGCAGAGGCTACGGTGATTTTTTGTTATTTCAGCAATTCTTCTACGACTTCTTGCAGGTCTTCGTACTCCAGTGCTTCGACAAAAATGCGTGCGATCACGCCGTTTTGGTCGACGACGACGGTGTAGGGGTAAGTACCTCTGCCGCCGAGCTGTTTGTAGTACGTTTCGCCCGCTTCGTCGCAGGCAAACACGAGCTTGCTGTCGGGGTAATAGGCCGCAATATATTCACCTGCGGTGTTGACGACCATGTTGGTGTGGATCGCCACGACCGAGACGGTGTCTGCGTATTCCGACGCGATTTGGTCAAAGTAGGGGAGCTCACCTACACAGGGCGTGCACCACGTTCCCCAGAAATTGATGATCGTGATCTTGCCCTCGGTGATCACGTCGATCTTTTCGTTTGTGATGCCGCCTGCACCGACCGCGGTCAACGAGCCTTGGTAGCACAGATTGCCGACCTGATTGCCCTCAGTGGGCGTGTCGGGTGCGGAAGATTCCTCGGAACCCGACGACTCTTCCTGCGGAAGATCGGGCGACGCCGTCCAATAATACGCGTACACACCGATCAAAACGGCAAGCATCAATACAAACGAGACGGCACGCGTTGCCGTTTTTGCTTTTTTGTTGGCGTCGGGCGTTTCTTTTTGCTTTACGCCCTTCCACTTGATTGCGCCCGTGGGGCAGACGCTCACGCAGTCGCCGCAGGCGATACATTCTGCGTCGCCGACCTTTTTGATGTCCATTTTACAATGGTTGACGCAAAGGTTGCAGTGCGTGCATTTGGGCTCGTCGATCTTGACGCCAAACAGCGAAATGCGGTTGAACAAACCGTACAGCGCACCCAAGGGGCAAACAAAACGGCAGAACAGACGGAACACGAATACGCAACCTATGAGAAAGCTGACCATCAGCACGAATTTCCATGTAAACAGCGGGCCCAGCATTGCAAAATAGCTTTCGTTAAGCTTGTTGGACAACAGCATGACACCGCCTTCCAGCGTGCCTGCGGGGCAGATGTACTTGCAGAACGCGGGGAGAGGGGTATCCTTGAACGCGTACGCAATCGGCACGATGAACACAAAGAACACCAAAAGGACGTATTTCAAGAACGACAGCACCCGCGTGACAGGGCTCTTTTTGAGTTTGGGCGTTTTGATCTTGTAGAGAAGTTCCTGAATGAATCCGAACGGACACAGCCAGCCGCAGATCATACGTCCGAAAATCAGGCTGTACAACAGCAAAATGCCGAAAACGTAGAACATAGTGCTTTTGCCTGCCGAGAACGAGCCTTGCAGCGAGCCGAGCGGACACGCGCCGACCGCACCGGGGCAGGAATAGCAGTTGATACCGGGGACACATGCGTATTTGGTCGGACCTTGATAGATCGTTCCGTTGACAAATCCTTTTGCATTGGCGTTAAACAGCAGTGCAAAGTACAGCTGCATGAGCTTGCGCTTGGTCGGGCGGAGAGATGCGATTTTTTGGAGAAATGCTTTCATCGTAGACCTCCTTTAGCCCAAACCGATGCACTCGGTGCAGATGTTGATTGCTTTGGTCAGCACGTCTGCCGCACCTCCCGTAAATAAGCCGATGCCGAGCAGAACGATCGCGGCCGCAATCAAAATGATGCGCACGGCAGTGACGTTTTTGTCCGTTTTGGTTACGATTTCCGTTTGTTTTTCCGCATCGGGCAGCTTTCGCACCAGCTCCAGCTCGCGGTACAGGCTTTTTTCGCGGCAATACAGCACAAACACACCGCAAACAAACGAAACGGCAAGGCAGGGGAGCAGTACCCACATGGCGCGGATCATCGACGCGTTGATCTCTGCGCGGTCAAAGTTCGACCCGTTGCACGCATAGATCAAAAATACGATGCTCGTAAGCGCTAAAACGATCGCAAGGACAATCGTATGCAATTTGCGCTTTTTTCGTTCGGCGAGGATTTCTCCGCTGACCGCATCCGTATCCTTTTTGCCGTACGCACGCGCCAACAGAAAGGCGGTGTCGGCTTTGTTTTTTTGTTTCTTGTCTGCATAGGGGAAGAAACAGTCCAAAACCCATCCGATCACTGCCAGAATCGGAGAAAGGCAGATCGGAAACGCAAATGCGGAAAAAATATCCGCAACTGCCTCACGCGAGTATGTTCCCGCGCCGAAACGGTAGATCATCAGGCATCCGATGATCAAAAAGATGCCTGTGACCGCCAAAGAAATGCTCAAAAAAAACCGATGTATCTTTTGTATGGTCATTATGTTGATTCTCTTCATGTAAAAACCTCTCCATGACAGTTTCATACAGTTTGTATTATAGCATGAAGATGGGCGAAAGTAAATATTTCGTTAACAAAAAAATCAAAAAGTTTAAAAAAATATGTGGCAAACGACTTGCTTTTCTTGCAAAAATGAGGTATGATATTATGAATATGTATGTATTTGAAATTATAGGCCGATAAGGAGACCGTTTACCGATGAATAAATCCGATTTTTCAAGGAAGTGGAAGAAGAGCCTCGCGGCGCTGATGATCCCCGTTTTGTTGACGGGGTCTGTTCTCGCGCCTGTGCTGAGTTCGGTATCGTTTGCCAAAGAGTCCGAGGGATATTCTCCGTTTATTCAAAAATGGAGTGACTTCGTTTTTGATTATTCTCCGTATCTTGACAACTCCGTGATGTTTGCGTTGCCGGAGGGAATCGATGACGCCGAGGAGATCTCTGTCATCGTGACCGTGGATTCGGTCAATTTGATGGATGCGTACAACGGCACGGACAAGACGATGAGCTTTGCCGACTATGCGACGCAGAGCAAAGAAGCACTTTCGATCCGCAATAAGATCGCATCCGAAAAAGCAGAGATGCTGAAAGCGCTCGACGAAAAGGGCATCGCATACAAAACGGGCGAGGACTATTCGACGGTTGTTTCCGGCTTTGAGCTGTTGATCAAGGCGGGCGATTTTGCAAAGGTTTGCAAAACGGTCGGCGACGGCACCAACGTGATCGTCGGTGAGGTATACGAGGCGGCAAAGACCGAGCTGGTCGAAAACGAGGTCAACGTGTTTGACACGGGTATCTTTGACAGCTCCGATGCGGGCTTTGACGGCTCCGGCATGGTCGTTGCGGTTCTGGACACGGGTCTGGATTCCAACCACACCGCGTTTTCTCCCGACAACTTTACGTCCGCCAAGCTCGGCTTGACCTATGACGATGTTGCATCGTTGGTCGGCAAGACGGCGGCGAGCGGCTTGCTCTCCGGTCTCACGGTTGACGACGTGTATATCAATGACAAGGTTCCGTTTGGCTTTGACTATGCGGACAACGACTCCGACGTGTATTCCACGCACAACAACCACGGTACGCACGTTTCGGGCGTCATCGTCGGTAACGATGATGTGATCCGCGGTGTTGCACCCAACGCACAGCTCGTTTCGATGAAGATCTTTTCCGACGTTATGGACACCACCCGCACCGCATGGGTTCTGGCGGCACTGGAAGACTGCGTCGTGCTGGGCGTTGACGTCATCAACATGTCCATCGGTACGGCATGCGGCTTCTCGCGTGAAACGGACGAAGAAACGGTCAACGGCATTTACGACAGAATCCGCGCGGCAGGCATCAGCATGGTCGTCGCGGCATCCAACAGCTACAGCTCCGCGCACAGCTCGGAGAAAAACGGTAACCTCGGTTTGACCTCCAACCCCGATACGGGTACGGTCGGCTCGCCCTCCACTTACGAGGGTACGATGTCCGTTGCATCCATCAGCGGCGTGGAAACGCCTTACATAAAATATAACGATACGATCATCTACTTTACCGAGTCGGTCAACTCCGCAAGCGAAGAAAACGAGTTCTTTACGACACTTTTGGGCGACAAGGATTCGGCAGAGTTTGAATACGTACTGATTCCCGGTGTGGGACGTACGGCAGACTATACGGGCATCGACGTCAAGGGCAAGATCGCTCTGGTACGCCGCGGCTCCAACACCTTTGAAGAAAAATCGATCATCGCCCAGGAACAGGGTGCCGCAGGTATCATTATATACAATAATGTATCCGGTGACATCAAAATGAACGTCGGCGAGACCACGTTGGCAGTCTGCTCGATTTCGCAGGACGACGGCGAAATGCTGGCAAAACAGCCGAG
>JAFQII010000213.1 GCA_017397605.1 Clostridia bacterium | reverse complement strand
GGGCGCGGCGACCTCCAACGTAACGGTCGGGAGCGTCGAGGTTTCGTTGCATTTCAGTTTGCAGGGATCGACGCAAAAATCGTTGCCGTCGGGGTCGGACGTAAAGACGGAGACGTTCTTTTCGCTGCCGTAGAGAATGATCTTTTTGTCAAACGCGGCAAGTCCTTTTACAAACTGGCTTCTGCCGCCGCAGACACAGCACTCCAGCGTGACGCAGAAGTAGTAACGGATGGTGACCTGATAAAAACCGCGGTTGAACGGAACGGTATCGATCGAAATGGATGTGTAGATCACTTCCACATCGGTACAGCGGACAGCGGTCGCACGGTCGACGATCTCCTGCGCGCGGTCGCAAAGGTGGACACGCAGATCCTCAAGGCAGTCTTTGTCCTTGGCGGAGTCAAAGATTTTATTGACGCTGACACAGCAAAGCTGGTCGTTTCTGCCGCCGAGCCCGCCCAAGGGCGAGTTACAGCCGCAACCGCTCTGCTGATTGTTTCTTTCGCTCATTGAGAAAAATCCTCCTTGTTTGATTGGAAACAGGTCTCAAAAAAAGAATCTGTTATCACTACCAATGTATGCAAAAACGGGGCGGTTTGCTCTTTACAAATTGCGAAAAATGGTATATAATAATTCAATACGAAAAAAACGGAGGTGAGAGCATGCACGAAAACAACCCGAGCCGCAAGCGCAGAGTGCTTCTGGCGGCGGTGACCTTTTTGATCTTTTTGCTGTTTGGCGGCATTTGCTTTGCGGCAGGCGCGCTGATCTGGTATCAGGGGCAGGAGGTCGACGTCTCGGTCGACACGTCGGGCGAGCATTTTACGGAGCGCGTTTCGTTTTCGGTCAGCAACGTGCTGGGCATGGACATTCTCATCGACGAGCGGGAGGGCTCTTGCGCGAGATTGCAGTTTTATGAGGGCGGTGTGTGGCTGGACGTGTGCGAGATCGAGTTTGTAAGCAGTGACAGCACGGCGGTTTCGGTCAAGTACGGCGGAATGTACGCGCATCTTGCGCCCGGCGCCAAGCTGGAGTACGAGCTGAACAGGGATCTGCTTGCGGTTCTTCCCAGCGGAAGATACCGCATCGCCATTCCGTATATCAGCGAGGAGTCTTACTTGACTTACCTGCAAAACCGCGCCGAGGACATCGACGAGTCGCTGGAGGCGGAGCTTTCGGAAGAAACGGAGAGCGCAGAGGAGTCGGAGGAGTTGATTTCCACCCCCGAAGAAAGCGATATCAGCGGGGAGACGGAGATCGTTTTGCCCGAGACGGAGATTTTCTACAAGGAATTTTCGATTACCAACCGCGCCGACGGCACCGAAAGCAAGGAAGAGCCGTCGCAGGGCCTGGACGTTTCGATCGATGTGGGATGATTTTTTTGAAAAAAACATTGACAAACGCTATTGAAATGGGTATACTATAAACAGATCAAATGCAATTTGCAGTTGTTTTGGAGGTGAAGTGAATGTCCGAACAAGTTTTGATACAGTTTCGAGCAGATCGTCAGCTCAAGCAAGAGGTCTCGGAGATTTATGAGAGTTTGGGCATGGATTTGCCTACGGCCTTTCGCATGTTTATGAGCATGAGCAAAATGGTCGGAGGGATCCCGTTTAGCGTGACGATTCCAAAAGCGCAGGACGAGGCGAGAGCATCGGCGGTTTTTGACCGTATGCGCACACAGGCGCAGAGAACGCCCGAAATGACGCTCGATGAGATCAATGCCGAGATCGTGTCGGCGCGAGCGGAGAAAAACAGATGAGCGTTCTGGCCGTCATTGATACCAACGTACTTGTTTCCGCATTGCTTTCGCATCATGAGGATGCAGCGACGGTGCAAGTGTTGCGCGCCGCATTTGACGGGCGCTTGATACCGTTGCATCACGAGGACATTTTGTGTGAATACCGCGAGGTTTTAATGCGCCCAAAGTTTCGGTTTTCTGCGCAGGATGTTGCAGATCTGGTCGGGCTGATCGAACGGATCGGTATTTCGGTTGAGCCGCGTCCGACGGGAGAGCTTCTTGCGGACATGGATGACCTTGTTTTTTACGAAGTGGCAATGGAAAAGCAAGCGGAGAGCGCGTATCTTGTGACGGGCAATCTCAAGCATTATCCCGTGCGCAAATTTATTGTAACACCCTCGGAAATGATCGAGATCCTAAAAGAAATTGCAGGGTGAAAAAATCCCTGCATTTTTTTGCTTTTGGTATTGACAAACGGCAAACCGTATGTTACAATACTTGCACGGTTGTTCAAGTGTTTGGATTTGGAGGTGAGGGCATGGCAGAATTTTTGAGATTGGATGGGGTGCAGGCGGACGCCGCCGCGCGCGCGTTGCCGAGCGAGCCTGTGTTGGAGGAGCTTGCATCGTTGTACAAACTGTTTGGCGACGGCACGCGTCTGCGTATTTTGACCTTGCTGTCCGAGGGCGAGTTTTGCGTGTGCGACCTCGCAAGGCTGTTGGGCGCGACCGATTCGGCGGTATCGCACCAGCTCCGCGTTCTCAAGCAGGGCAAGCTGATCCGCAGCCGCAGAGAGGGCAAGGTAATTGTTTACGCCCTCGCGGACGACCACGTGCGCTTACTGTTGCAAAACGGCTTGGAGCACGTCAACGAATGATTTTTTTTGATAAGGAGACATATACCATGAAAAAGACTTTTGAACTGGAAGACCTCGACTGCGCGCACTGCGCCGCAAAAATGGAGGAAGGCATCCGCAAGTTGGACGGCGTGACGTCCGCGACCGTCAGCTATATTGCGCAAAAGCTGGTCATCGAAGCAGACGACGCGCGTTTTGACGAGATTATGAAAGAAGTGGTGAAGGTCTGCCGCAAGGTTGAGCCCGACTGCCGTATTTTGCTCAAATGAAACACTTGACACGCAAACAAAAAAAGATGCTCATCCGCCTGATCGTCGCGGGGATCATCTTTGTTCCTTTATTCATCATCGGGCACACGCACGTGATGCACGACGTTCCGTGGTACGTTGCCGCGCCGATCTTTGCCGTGCCGTACCTGATCGCAGGCTACGACGTGTTGCGCAAGGCGTTCTTAAACATTCTGCACGGACAGATTTTTGACGAGAACTTTTTGATGTGTATTGCAACGCTGGGCGCGTTTGCCGTCGGAGAATATCCCGAGGCGGGCGAGGTCATGCTGCTTTACCAGCTCGGCGAGTTTTTGCAAGCGCTGGCAGTCGGCAAGAGCCGCCGCAACATCACCGAGCTGATGGACATCCGTCCCGATTACGCCAACGCGTTGCGCGGCGAGGAGTTTGTCCGCGTTTCTCCCGATGAGGTCGCCGTGGGCGATATCATTCTGGTCAAGCCGGGCGAAAAAGTGCCGTTGGACGGCGTCGTCACGGAAGGCACGACCAACGTTGACACCGCCGCCTTGACGGGCGAGTCGCTCCCGCGTGTGCTGAACGCCGGCGACGAGATCGTATCGGGATGCATCAACATGAGCGGTGCGGTCAAATGCCGTGTCACCAAGCCTTACGGCGAGTCGACCGTAGCCAAGATTCTCGAGCTGGTCGAAAACGCCTCGATGGGCAAAGCCAAGAGCGAAAACTTTATCACGCGGTTTTCCAAGTATTATACGCCGATCGTGGTGATCATCGCGCTCCTTCTGGGCGCAGTGCCCCCGCTGTTTTTTGGGCAGGACGTCGGCACGTGGGTCAAGCTCGCGCTGACCTGTCTGGTCATTTCCTGTCCGTGTGCGCTGGTCATTTCCGTACCGCTGACCTTTTTTGGCGGAATCGGCGGTGCGGCACGCAAGGGCATTCTGATCAAGGGTGCCAACCGTATCGAGGAGCTTGCGCGCGTGCAGACGGTCGTGTTTGACAAAACGGGCACGCTGACCAACGGCAGATTTTCCGTGACGGTCGTACATCCCGATTCCATTTCCGAGGAAGAACTGCTCTATCTCGCCGCGGCGGCGGAATGCTATTCCGACCACCCGATCTCGCGTTCCCTCGCGTTGGCGTACAAAAAAGAAATCGACCGCACGCAGGTGCAGTCGGTGGAAGAAATCGCAGGCCACGGCGTTGACGCGGTCATCGGCGGCAAGCGCGTGCTTGTCGGCAACGAAAAGCTGATGCGCGCACAAAACGTCACGTTTGCCCCCTGCAAGCACGTTCACCACGGCACGGTCGTGCACGTTGCGCTGGACGGCGTTTACGCAGGCCACGTGGAAATCTGCGACGAGCTCAAGCCCGACGCGAGTGACACGATCCGCCTTTTGAAACCGCGCAAGACGGTCAT
Organism: Clostridia bacterium; assembly: GCA_017397605.1. Taxonomy (GTDB): domain Bacteria; phylum Bacillota; class Clostridia; order Oscillospirales; family CAG-382; genus Coliplasma. The sequence continues at coordinate 2,051 of JAFQII010000213.1, read as the reverse complement.
TCTGACGGGCGACCGCGAGAGCGTCGGCAAGGAAGTCGCGTCCCGTCTCGGCGTGGACGAGGTGCACTGCGGTCTGCTTCCTGCCGAAAAGGTGCAAAAGGTTGAGGAATACCTTGTTTCCAAGCCCCAAGGCACCGCACTCGCCTTTGTCGGCGACGGCATCAACGATGCGCCCGTGCTCTCCCGCGCGGACGTGGGCATTGCGATGGGCGCGCTCGGCTCCGACGCGGCAATCGAGGCGGCGGACATCGTTTTGATGGACGACAAGCCCTCCGCGATCGTGACCGCGATCCGCATTGCCAAAAAGGTCAGAGGCATCGTTCGGCAGAACGTCATCTTCTCGCTCGCCGTCAAAATCGGCATCCTCGTCTTTGAGCTTGCGTCTACCTCCTCCGTCGGCCACAGCCACATGGGGTTGGCGGCCTTTGCGGACGTCGGCGTTCTCGTGCTGGCGGTGTTGAACGCAACGAGGGCTTTGAGGGTGAAGGAGCGTTGAGGCTCCGCCGGCTTAAGAACCTTTCTTTAAAAAGATAAGGTTATGCCTCGCCTTCGGCGAGCCACAAGAATCTCCAAAGAAATTTGAATGCCGAAAGCTGGCGCTTTCGGAGGGATTATATGTGTTTTTCTCCCGACACGGAAGTGTCGGGCAATAAAAGTTTTTGAAGATTCTCAAGAAACTTTTTTCAAAAAGTTTCTTGAGCAGGGGTCAGGGGACAGCGTCCCCTGCTGTAACCATGAAAAAAAACATTCTTACAATCACATTGTGCTTGGCACTCGCGCTTTGCGTCGGGTGCGCGGAGCAAAGCGGGGAGTTTTCCGCTGTAGAAACGTCCTCTGCGCCGAGCTTTTTGGAGTCGTCGGCGGTTTTGGACGCGTCATCCGCGCCCGACGTGATTCTGCTCCCCGAGGATTCCTCGGAAGAAAGCGGCAGTATCTCGCTGACCAACCCTGTCGAGGAACTGCTTGCATGCTTTGACGGTGCGCCCGAGGAAGCGCGCGCGTTTTTGGAATTTGTCGGCGGCTTGCTGGGCAAAAACGCGCTGTCGTCCATGGCGGACGCGGTCAAAACGGAGGGCTACTCCGATGACCTTTGGTATGCAAAGACGGGCAACTCTCTGCATTTTTTGACAAGCCTGTACAAAAAAGAGCACGAGACGCTTTGGAACGTCAGGTATCAAAGCCTTGGCGTCCCGGGCACAGGCAAGGCGACGACCGTCACCTTTGGTGGCGACATTTGCTTTGCGGACAATTATGTCACGATGCAGTACCTGTACGCCAAGCCCGACGGGCTCGCAGACAGCATCGACCGCAAGTGGTTTGAAATCATGCAAAACGCGGACATCGCAACGATGAACAACGAGTTTGTGCTTTCCGACCGCGGCACGCCGCTGGGCGGTAAGATGTGGACGTTCCGCGGCTCGCCGCAGAACGCGGTGTATTACAACATGCTGGGCATCGATCTGGTGTCGCTTGCCAACAACCACGTGTACGACTACGGCAAGGATGCATTTACGGACACGCTGAACGCGCTGGACAGCTACGGGATCGCGCGCGCGGGCGCAGGGCAGAACGCGGCAGAAGCGCAAACGCCGTACTACTTTTTGGTAGACGGCAGAAAGATCGCGTTTGTTTCCTCGACGCGTGCCGAAAAGTGGCGTATGACGCCCGAGGCGACCGAAACGAGCGCAGGCGTGTTCCGTTGCTACGACAATACGCGACTGCTGGAGGTCTTGCGAGAGACCAAGCAAAACTGCGACTACGTCGTTTTGCTGATCCACTGGGGAACGGAGGGCGTGCATACGCTGGAGAACGTGCAGACGGATACCTCGCATGCATATATCGACGCGGGCGCGGATCTGATCATCGGCGCGCATGCGCACCGTTTGCAGGGCATCGAGATCTACAACGGCAAGGCGATCTTCTACAATCTGGGCAATTTCTGGTTTGACGATTATGATATCGAGACGGGATTGGTTGAGCTCAAGTGGCACGCCGACGGCACGGAGGACTGGTTCTTCTACCCCGGCATGCAGGAGGATTGCGTGACAACG
>JAFQII010000212.1 GCA_017397605.1 Clostridia bacterium | reverse complement strand
TCATCCTGAGCCAGGATCAAACTCATTATGAGTTGTTATTAACAGATCTCTCTCGAGACCTTTAATCCTGTTTCGCTCTTCTTACTTCTTGAGTTAAAAAGAAATTAACGAGTTCCATATATATCGAATCGCTTTGCGATTCTTGTGATACACATGTAGTACTTTCTTGCTTTGTACTATTCTCTGTTGTTCAATTTTCAATGTCCGTATGCCGTGCCGTCCTCGGCGACAGCTTGAGTAGTTTAACACATCTCAAACCGTTTGTCAAGAGGTTTTTGAAAATTTCTTAAAAAATTTTTGACCTGTTGGCGTTTGCCTTGCTCGGCGCAACGTGTGATATTCTACCACCAAAACACCGTTTTGTCAACCCCTATTTTTCAACACATTTCAACAATTTGCGCGCCTTGTTTTTGTGCAACATGTTTAAAGCCGTCCGAGCGAGGCAAAACTATTGCCGAAAGGAGCGTGCCCCATGACCGCCATTCTTGTCCGAACCGTACTCGCATACCTCATTTTGCTCGCCATTGTCCGCTTGATGGGCAAACGGCAGATCGGCGAATTGCAGATGACAGAATTCATTTCCGCCATTTTATTATCCGAAATCGCGTCCCTGCCGCTGACCGACCGAGACATTCCGCTGCTGTACGGAATTCTTCCGCTGTGCGTGATCGGCTCGTTTGAAGTCATCCTCGCCCTGCTGTGCCGACGCTTTGCGCCGTTCCGTCACTTTTTGGAGGGCAAACCGATCGAGCTGGTCAAAAACGGCAAGTACCTCGAGCAAAACCTCACCAAAACACGCATCTCACGCGAGGAAATCGACGCCGAGATCCGCATCAACGGCTTTGGCAGCGTCAAAGAGGTCGACACCGTCACGCTGGAGCCCACCGGAAAAATGAGCGTTCTGCCGAAAAGCGGTGAAAGCCAACCGCAACAATCTGCATAATATAAGGAGAATCCCGCGTGAAAAACTTTTGGATCGCACTCGTCTTGCTGTTGCTGACGGTCGCCCTGACTGCCGTCAACGCTTTTTGGGTACAACGCGAAATGCAATCGCTGTCCGCGCTTGCGGCAGAAAACGACGCGCAGGCGGCAGCCGACCGTTTTGAAAAAGCGGAGCCGTTCCTCGCACTGACCGTCAACCACGCGATCCTGGAGCAGGCGCAAAACGCTGTGCTGGAAATGGCGGTCTACCGTGACACCGTCCCCGCCGACTACCTCGCCTCGCGCGAGCGTTTTCTTGCCGCCCTGCGTGAAATCGAGGAGGGCGAAAAATTTAATATTTCCAACATCTTTTAGAATTGACATTTTTGCATTTGGGTTGTATAATATATGGTAGTGCGACAGGCACGGCGAAAAACCGTCAGATCCTGCATTGCTTCGACATCCCGTCGACGCGCCTGCCGCTTACTTTCATATTGATATTATATACAGCATACGAGGTTTTTGACATGGACAATGTAACGCATAACATCATTCTTGCCCCCTCGCTTTTGGCGGCGGATTTTTCGATCGTCGGCAAACAGCTCGCCGAAATCAAAGAAGGCGGCGCAGAGTATATTCATCTCGACGTCATGGACGGTCTGTTTGTGCCCAACATTTCCTTTGGCACGCCCGTCATCAAATCCCTGCGCAAATGCACCGATCTGTTTTTTGACGTGCATCTGATGATCGACCGACCCGAGCGTTACATAAACGACTACGTCGGCGCGGGCGCACAGCTCATTACGTTCCATTACGAAGCGACGGAAAACCCGCGCGCCGTTCTGGAGCAGATCAAAGCCGCAGGCGTGGGCGCGGCGATCTCCGTCAAGCCCGGCACGCCCGTGGAGGTTTTGTCCGACCTTTTGCCGCTTTGCGACATGGTACTGATTATGACGGTCGAGCCCGGTTTCGGCGGTCAGAAATTAATGGCAGACATGCTTCCTAAGGTGGAGTGGCTGGCGCGCGAGCGCGAGGCACGCGGTCTGGACTACGACATTCAGGTTGACGGCGGTGTCGGCAAAGGCAATGCCGCCGACTGCGTCAAAGCGGGCGCAAACGTTCTCGTCGCGGGCAGCAGCGTCATGGGACAGCCCGACCTGCGTCTCGCCGCAACGGAAGTGCTCTCTGCCGCGAAAGGAATCAACTGACATGGCGTCCAAAAAGAAAACCTCCGTCAGCCCCTATCTGGTTCTCGCCTGCGTGATGTGCGCATTGGCGTTTGGACTTTTGGTCTCGATCTTTTTGCTGGCATCCAATTCCGAGCCGAGCAATCCGTCGCAGGAGGCAAGCAACCCTTCCTCCGCGCCTGTGTGGCAGACCTCTTCCGCCACGGACACCGAGGAAAGCACCTCCTCCGAGGACACTTCCTCGGGCGGAAACATCATCGACGTCAGTTTTCCCGAGGAAAGTGAGCCCGAAAAAGAGCCCGAGCCCGGCGTCGCAGGACCGTTCAAGCAGCCCGACTCCGCGCACGCGTACGAAAAAAAGATCGGGCTTTGCTATTCAATCAGTCTGGAAGAATACGAGCAGTATATCGACCCCGCAGACGCGAGTGAATATCTGCTGCTGGTCAACGCCAAGCACCCGTTGGGCAAGGACTACAAGCCCGACGACCTGATCCGCATCGCGGACATGCGCGCAGGCAGACCCGACTATTATTCCTACCTCCGCGAAGTGCCCGAAAAAGCGCTGGAAGCGTTCCTCGACGAAGCCGCCATGTACGGCCACGGGGATATCAAAGTGTCCAACGGATACCGCTCCTATTCCGTGCAGTCCAACTTGTTTTACGGTTATATCGACAGAGAACTGTCGCGCCACCCCGGCTGGACCTATCAGCAAGCCTACGATTTCGTCGGTTTTTATGACAAAAACGTCCCCGGCAGCGGCTACTCCGCCGTTCCCGGAATGAGCGAGCACCAAAGCGGGCTCTGCGTGGACATGCACAACCAGATCGACACCGATCACACCTTTGACGATACGCCCGCCGCACGCTGGCTGGCAGAAAACTGCTACCGCTTTGGCTTTGTACTTCGTTTCCCTGCCGAAAAGGAAGACATCACGGGCATCCAGTTTGAGTCCTGGCATTTCCGCTACGTGGGCAGAACCGCCGCGACCGAAATGCACGAGCTGGGCATGTGCCTGGAGGAGTACTTGGAGTACAAGGGTCTGGTTTCATAACGGCTTGAGCCCCCCGAAAAACTGATGTTTAAAACCCGTTTGTGAGCGTGCAAACGGGTTTTTGATTGACAAAAAGGGGTTGACAACTTGCATAGAATCTGTTACAATCAAACTGTACCATCCGAAATAGTACAGTTGATGCCGCAGAAAGGAGCCCGACTATGAAAAAGATCGTATCCCGTATCCTGCTTTTGTGTTTATTTTTACAGCTTTTCTCGCTTTGTGCATGTAACGCCAAGCCCGAGTTCGAGTACGAGGTTGTCGCCGGTCATGCCATCATCACCGGATACAACGGCGACGGCGGAGACATCCTGATCCCGTCGGATCTCGGCGGCTATTCTGTTTACGGCGTCGGCTACGGAGTGTTTCGCGGCAACCTCACGATCACGAGCGTCTACCTGTCCGAGGGTATCCAAAAGCTCGGAAGAGAAGCATTCTTTCAATGCAACGAAATGAAAAGCATACACATTCCGTCCACGCTCGTCTTTGAGGACGATTATTTCGGTTTTACAAGCAAAAAGCTCGAAAAGATCACGGTCGCGGACAATCATCCACTTTATAAAGTTGCGGGCAACTGCCTGCTGGACAAAAGCAACGTTCTGTTGCGCGGTTGTCTTACATCGGTCATCCCCGACTACGTGACAGAAATCGGCGATGGCGCATTTGAACGGCTTGATATCACAAGCTTTGTCATCCCCGAGCATATCCAAACGATTGGTACAAGTCTATTCTATTTTTGTGAGGAACTGACCTCCGTTACACTTCCCAAGCACCTCACAGCAATCCCTGCCGGAATGTTCGGCGGTTGCACAAAGCTCGAAACCGTCACATTGCCCGACGGCGTTACTTTGATCGGAGACGGAGCGTTTGCGTACTGCGACATGCTCAAAAGTGTCACGCTCCCCGACGGCGTAACAAGGCTCGGAGAACGAGCATTTTTTAACTGTCCGACTCTGCTGTCGATCAATTTCCCTGACGGGCTGGAATTCATCGGTCCAAACGCGTTCCGTGCATGCAATAATTTGACACATCTGGAAATCCCGTCCGGTGTAACGGAGATCGGCGAGGAGGCATTTGCGTGGTGCGACCGTCTGGCGGTTATCCGGTGCGGAGCCGAAAAACAGCCGAGCACATGGAACGAAAATTGGGCATACTGCTGTTCCGCAAAAATCGTCTGGAATTACACAAACCAATAACACAAAAACCCGTTTGCACACTCGCAAACGGGTTTTCCTTTCCCCTCCGAACACGTGAGTGTTCGGCAATAAAAGTTTTTGGGGGATTTTTAAGGGGACTTTTTTCAAAAAGTCCCCTTAAACGTACTCTCAAACGTACTCTTATTCCTCAATGCCGCCGTCGTCGTAGTAACGTTCGGCAAAGAACTTGTAGGACGGCTGTTTCTTTTTGCGGTATACCCAAAGCATGTATACGCCAAAGATCAAAAGCCCCACGCCCGACAGAATCAAGCCGAGCGGGCCGCCGAAGGTGGTGTACTCAAACACAATCTCGCTCTCGCCCGCAGGGACTTCGACTGCCATAAAGCCGTCAAAGACCTCCAGCACTTCGACTTTTTTGCCGTTGACGGTTGCAGTCCAGCCGCCCGTCGAGGTAAGGTATTTTTTGATGCCCTCTCCGTTGTCGTTGTAGAACGCTCCCTCTGCGGGAACGGAGAAGAACACGATGTCCGTCTCATCGGACGAGTATTTTGCGGAGAAGCCGTCGGAGTTCCACACAAAATCGGTGCAAGCCATTTCGCGGCGCTCCTCAACCGAAGCCTGGAACGTCGCGTAGTTGGCGTTCTTGCGCTTGATCTTGGTGCTGTCGCCGTCGGTTTCGCAATAAACCTGATCCATAAACTGCGCGTAGTAGTCCGCCATGTCGTCCGGCACGACGAGATAGGTGCAAAGCAGGATCTGACGCTGGAAACCGCCGCCGATCTTTTCAAACTCGGATTCGGTCATAAACTGCGTGTAGCTAAAGCCCATCGGCAGGTGGTTTTCGTTGCGGTAGATGTCAAAGCCGTTTTGCGTATCGTAGTACACCCAGCCGCGGTCGGTCTTAAACTCTTCCTTGACGTAGGTGAGCTTGCCGTCCTCGGCAGTCTCGAGGAGCTTCCACTTGGAGGAGCTCTCGTACTTGGAGACTTCGCTCTCGTCGGACGGGTCAACGGTCACGACTTCGCGCTTGTTGCGCGACTCCTGAATAAACGAGTATTCCGTGGACGTAAACGAACGCAAGCCGTACCACGTGCTGAGCGTACGCGAGCCGACGGAACGGTTGTAGTCCAACAAGTCGTAGAAGTTCATAATCGACGGAGGAACGACCGTGTGGAAGCACTCGATCGACGGATAATGCCAGTAAATATTAAGGTTGTCGATCGTCGAAAGACTGCTGGTGCGGTAAAAGTCGATGCGGTAGAAATCTTCTTCCGCCGACGGAAGGACCACGTCCTCGCCCAAAAGCACCTGATCGACCATAAAGTCACTCGCGTGCGAGTGTTCCTTGCCGTTTTCGATGTGCACACAGCCGTAGATCACGATACATGCGCTCGTTGCAAGCAACAGCGCTTTGGAGAACTTGGGCGTTCCGCGGAAATGCTTGATGATATACCATACCGCAAGAATGCCTGCGGCGGCAATCGCAACGTACAGCCAAAAGCGAAGCGGGAACGGCGCACGTCCGAGCTGAATGTCCAGCTTGTCCGTGTCGGGCTTGTCATACCACAAAAGTCCCAACGGCACGGCAATCGTCGCGATCGCGCACATGCTTGCGGTCAGCGCGCCCTTCCAGCGCGTTTCCTTGCGGTCGAGCGAAATGATCGTTGCGACGGCAAACATCATCACCATCATATACATCCATCTCGCGTAGTACGAGGAGTTGCCCAGGAAGAACAAGCTGTTGAGGCCGGGAACAAACGAGCAAATGACCAAAAAGACCGCAATGCCTTTGACCCAACCGCGTCTCTTGACCGTAAAGGACGCAAACACGCCCGTCATGCCAAACATCGGAATCCAGCCCGAAATGGACGCCCAGCGCTCGGTGTGTCCGTGGAAGAAGTTGACACGCGACGGGATATCGGGCGGGAAGAAGTAGGACTCCAGAATCTGTCCGTAGCGTTGCCAGTACAAGCCGTCATCCTTGGTCCACATAAAAATCTTGGCAAGCGTCGAAAAGCCGCGCGAGGTACGGTCGTTGCCCAACAGTGCCAACGCACCCGGCAAAAACAGCACCATGCTCATCAAAGCACCCAGCGCCGCCTCAAAGAACAAGCCGCCGAATTTTTTTGCCGTGATCTTAAACGACTTGTCCGTATAGCGGAACATAAAGTAGATCACGCAGAACGCGACCTGACCGGCAAACATAAAGTAGTTGACCATTGCGTTGATGCAAACGGCAAACGCAAACAAGCCCTTGCGGTCGTTTTGCACGTATTCTTCCATGCCGATCAACAACAGCGGGAACAGCGCCACGACCTCGTGGAACTGGTTGAAGAACGTGTTGTAGATCTGAAAACCGCAAAACGCATACAGCAGTGCGCCCAAAACGGCATAGTCTCTGTTTTTGACCCAGCGCTGCAGGTACGCGTACGCCAGCATTGCCGCCGTGATATATTTGAGAATATACACGGGGCCCATCAGGTACGGCGCCCACGACGAGGGGAACAGGCACATCAGCCAGAAAAACGGACTGCCCAGCATGTAGTAGGAGTAGCTTCCCACAAAGTTGGAGCCGATATCGGTGTACCAGTCCCAGCCGATCTCGCCGCTTCTGACCATGTCGACGCAATGGCGGTAGAACGCCAGCTGCTGTGCGTTGTAGTCGCCGTAGTACAGGAACACGCCGTGCCCCGTCATAATCCACTCCCAAAGGATAAACGGGATCGTGATCAGACACGCGACGACGGTCGAGTACAAAAACGTCTTTTTGTAGTAGTGATATTTGGTTTCGGCGTCCGTCATCAAACGGCCGCTGCGATGCAAAATACCTTCCATACGCTTTCCCTCTCTTGTCAATGGTTTTCCCTCTCAAATCATATATGCTATATCATACTCCAAAACAGCGCTCTTGTCAAGTACAAAAAGCGCAAAGAGATTGCCGTGCGGACGCGCAATGCGCGCTCCTGCATTCATTTCAGCCTTCGTGAAAAAAATGGGGTTCTTTGGAGAACTTCAATTTCCGCATAGTCCAATCCACGGACGGCGCGATATACGGAAACGGCTGGTCAAACAACAGCAAAAGCGCTTCTTTTGCCGCTTGCTTTCGGATCTGCCGCCGCGTACCTTTGAAATGACACTCCCGCACAACGGTGCGCCCGATACTGTCCGCTAGTCCGAGATACACCGTGCCGACGGGCTTGCCGCTGTCGTCCGGGGAAGGACCCGCCACTCCCGTTGTCGAAACCGCAACCGCAGCTCCCGTTTTTTCCACCGCGCCGCGCGCCATTTCGACCGCAGTCTCGGCGGATACGGCGTGGTGCGCGTCCAGCGTTTCTTTGCTCACGCCGAGCATCTTTTGTTTCATTTCGTCGCAGTACGTCACGAATCCGCCGACAAACACCTCGCTTGCTCCCGAC
>JAFQII010000211.1 GCA_017397605.1 Clostridia bacterium | reverse complement strand
TAGCGCTTGCCGACGGGGTGCAATGCCACGCCCAACAGCTCGCGCACCGTACCGGGAAACAGCTCCGTGTCCGCATCCAGCGTCAGCAGATACCGCACGTCTTGCGGAACGTTGCCGTACAGTATGCCGGCTTCTTCGCCCATCAGCCTGCAAACCAGCGTGCCGACCGCACCGCGCTTGCGTTCCTTGCCGCCGAATTTTCCGTTTTCCAGACGCGTGCGGTCGCGGCACAGCAAAAAGAACCGTGCTTCGTGCGCGGTGTTCAGACGGTCGATGGCGTTTTTGGCGTTTTGTAACAAAGCGTCATCCGCGTCGGTGCGCTCCGTGTCGGCTTCGGGCAGGTCGCAAAGCAGGCAAAACGACACGTTGCGGTCGCGGTTCAAGTGATAAAAACGTTCCAGACGTTCGTAGACGTCGGTGCTTTCGGTCAACAGCGCGGTCACGGCGACGACCGTGCGCGCGTGGTCGGGGACGGAGTCCAGTTCCAATCGCGGAACGGCTGCGTGCTTGCAAAACGGCGAAGAAAGGCGGTCGCAAAGGGGAGAAATGCCTTCCGCCAGCGGGAGCAGCACCAAAAAGCCGAGCCACCCAAACCGTGACACGGCAAACAGCGCACACACGCCAAACAGCAACACAAATGCGCTCCACCATACCAAACGTGCCGCGCGCATGCGCGTGCTTGCAAACAGCAATTCTCCGACCGAACGGTTTGCCTGCTTGGCAAGGGAAACGAGGGAGAGGGCATGCCCGTACTCTGCCGCGCCCGAGCTGCGCGCGCGTTCGGTCAGCGCACGGCGGTAGGCGGCTTTGGTCTCTGCGGAGCAAAGCGCATAGTCGGGTTCGTTTTCCTGCAAGACGCGCTCGGCGCGCCATGCCGATTCAAACAGTGCGGAAACGTCGATGTCAGACAGCGAACGCAACACGCCGACCGACTCGGGAAGCAGAGATGCGTTTTTCTTCTCTGCGCAGATGTCCCCGATGCGTATGATCGCAAGGCAGGCGAGCAAGGACAATGCCGCGCAAAGCTCGTCGTACGAAAAACCGTTTTCGCCCGCGTTCTGCTCCAAAAAAGCACACAGTGTCGTTTCGTCGACCTTCCAGCCCGTTTCGGTGAGGTACTGCTCGATGGTCTGCACAAATCGGTCGGAAACGCGCGAGAGCACGCGCGGCGGTTTGCTGTAACGGTCGATCAGATAATAATTGTCCGCCACCCAATCGGGCGCACCCTGTTTGATGCACGCGCGGATGATACGGACGGCGTTTGTCTGCCGTTTGCGCAATGTCGTCAAGAATAGCACATCCTTTGCTTTTGTTTTCACATGAGTGTTGACAAAAAAAGGAATGCCTATGCAAGACGGCGGTACTTGCTTTTTGACCTTGCTTGTGGTAAAGTTTTTTTGAAAAAAGTTGTCCGTTTTTTGCGTTTTCAAACGTATTGTAGGCAGAAAGGGAAAACAGAAAGGAGCGCGCACATGAACAAGCTGCTTTGCAATCTGCGGTGCAATCAAGCCCTATGCAAGCTGTCGGAAGGCGATATGACAAGCCTTGCCGTTTTGTACGATTGCATGTCAAGGCAGATCTATGCGTTGGCGCTGTCCATTCTCAAAAATCCCGCGGATGCCGAGGACGCGATGCAGGAGACGTTTCTTAAGGTAGTTCAGCGCATTGACACCTATCGCGAGGGCGGAAATGCGCGGTCGTGGCTGCTTTCGATCGCGAGGAATGCCGCCATAGACACACTCAGAAAGCGGACGTCAAGCATCCCGATGGAGGATCCGTCGGTTTTGGAGGAATGCGCATACCGCGAGGATACGGCGCAAAAGCTTGCGCTTGATGAGGCATTGATGCTGCTTTCGCAGACGGACAGAGAGATCGTGGTGCAGAGAGCCGTCTGGGGGATGCGTTTCGGGGAGATCGCATCTCTTTTGGGCATGCAGAAACCCGCGGTGGAAAAGCGGTATCACCGTGCGCTTGCCAAATTGAAATCTTTTTTGGATTGAGGTGTTTTTGATGAAAACAGAGAAAAAAATAAAACGGTATTTTGATACCGTTTCCGTGCCCGAGGCACAAAAGGTTTTGCCGCGCGAGGCGTTTGTGTGTCAAAAAAGGACGTTCCCCATGCGCAGGGCCGTGTTGATTGCACTTTGCTTGGTGTTTGCATCGGTGCTGGCTGTTGCGATGCTGCCTGCGGCGGATCGCGGGGAAGTGCCTTCTTACTCGGACAGCAGTACGGAAAGCGCGGTTTTGGAGTCGGACACTCCGTCCGATGCAGAAAGTAAACCGACGCACACGTCTGACACAGAGAGCAAGCCCGAGGACATTTATGTTCCGCCGTATTCGCAGGACGAGTCAAGCGTTTCTTCGGACGTGATCATCGGGGACAGAGAGCCGATTTTTGGCGCAGAAGAAGCGGGAGAATGCATTGCAGACATGTACCGCCCTAAAGGGTATCACGAGCGCATCGGCTCGGCGCTGGCATTGATGATGGAATTGACGCCCGAAAAAGACGCCCGTTTTGACGTACTGGTAAGCATCCGAATCGAATACGATCTCGACGGTGACAATACGTTTGATGCGGAAATGGAGGAGATCGTTTCGCAGGTCAACGAGACGCTTGACGATAAGATCAGAAGAAGGGTCGATCGGGCGGAGGCAACCAGCGGAGCAAACATTGCAAAGTATTACTTTTCTCTGACTGCCGAGCAGATCAACGCGTTTGCGGAGTATGGGGCAAGATGCCTGTATATTGGTTCGGGCATCGGCGACCCCAAAGATATCAACTGGGAGACCGCAGAAGGCATCAAAACCTATTGCGAGATCTGGGGCGACATGTATACGTTTCGAAACCCGCCCGGCCACAGTATCCTCGAGCATCCCGAGGGCGGACCCGTTCAGGGCGCAGGCCCCGATGAGCTGGAACGGTATTACCCCGACAATCTGTATAATACCGCACCGCTGTTTGAGATCGTCGGAGAGGAAGCGGTCGAATCGTTTTTTGAAAACCTATACCAAGGAAAAGACGCCGCGAAGATCGAACAGTTTCCGGCTTTGTACTGGGCGGTGCACGGACTGGGGCTTGCCAAAGAAGATCTGTTGCTTATGACGGAGGACTATACCGAACAGCAGATTGAGCTGATC
>JAFQII010000210.1 GCA_017397605.1 Clostridia bacterium | reverse complement strand
TGGGCTTCCCCCAGGTCACTTTGGAAAACAGTATGAAGAATTTGAAAAATACTTTGTAAGGAATGAAGTCATTAATTTTGAATTTAATCAGAAAAAGTTTAAGATTTATATTAACAGCGCCACAGCATACCCACAGGGCTAGCAAAAGCAAAACGATATGGTTTGTCAGCATGTATGCTTTGGTATCAAAACGCAAAAAATCGGGGAACGCATACAGCAACACCAGATTGATCACGGTCGGAACGGTGAAGACGGCGCATACGGCAAGCAGTAAAATGCCTTTGCTGTGCCGTTTGCTGCATCCGAGCAGGTAATAATTGGATTGCTCGCGCATGCTGCGTTCGATCGCAAGCGCGGAGACACAAAGCATCGCAACGGTGGAAATCACGAGCAAAAACAAGGGCAACGGCAATTTTTGACGCAAGGCGGCGTCCACCGTGCGCTCGGTCTGCTCCAGAAGAGAGGAAAACGGTACGGTTCTTCCGTTTTCGCCGAGCTGTTTTGCCAGCGCAAGACGGTCGTTTGCCGCGGCGCTTGGGTCAAACAGCATCGCCGCGACGGGGCGGTATGCGTTCTTTGCGGCACTGCCGGGCAAAAACAGCAGAATGCTGTCCGTGTTTGCGTCAAACAGCCGATCTGCGCTCATGTCGGTCCCAAAGCGCCGGAAAGACGGCAGAGGCATTTCGCCCCGCACAAAGCCGACGACTACAGCACTTGTGCCGTCCTGCAAAACCAATGTGCCGCCGAGCGGAATTTCGCCGCGATACCGATCGGAAACGACCGCTTCGGGCGTATCGGCGGACGGATCGAGATACCTTCCGCTTTGCATCGGCAGGGTGACCGCGCCGATTGCCTCGCGGGACAGCACTGTCGTGTTGTAATATTCCCCGCTTTGTGTCCGTGCGAGTCCGCCCGAGGAGAGCAGGACGAGTCCTTTGCAGGCGGGCGCGTCGGTGAGCCCGTCAGGAAGATAAGGCTCGTCGTTGCTGTTATAAGGCAGGGTAAAAAACACCGCGTTTTGCAGGTAATCCGCTTGCAGTGCATCGCGCGAGGCGGTGATATAGCGGTATTCCGCCGCGGCGGAAACCAGCAGAGACAGCGACAAAGTCATGATCAGGCACGCAACCAGAAACGGAAACCAACTGCGCCGTAACACCGAGAGGGCGAGATAACATGTTTTCATAACCGTTCCTCCCGTTTTCAGCGCAGATTCCTGCGGAAATTGACTACGGCATAGTTGCCGATGCGGATTTTGAGATAAACAAACGTAACCGTCAAGGACAGCGCGAGCATCACGAGGATCGCCCCGACATAGATGCTCGGCGTGTATGTAAATTCGTACAGGTTGATGCGAGAAAACAGCGGCTTGTACAACAGCACGTGAAGCAAAACGGCAATGCCGTTTGCCGCGGTCAGTAAAGCGCCCTGCACTGCGGCAGGAATGAGAATCAGTTTTTTGTTGGTTGCGCCGAGCAGACCGTACACGCTCAATTCGTAAACCATGCCGTCCAGGATATAAACCGTGATGTACAGCATGGACAGCATGCAAAGCAGATAAACGGCAAGCATCGGAACCAATACACCGAAAAGGTCTTCGAGCGGCATGGAGCGTGTCGTTTCGCGCAGGCTGTACGCACCGTGCGTCAGTTCGGCAAATGCCCGCAGAAACGCGTCTTGCCCGTCCTTTGAAGTCTCGGGGCTTAAGGTCAGACGCAGTTCCGATGCGGGAAGTCCGAGCGAGCAAAACGTGTGCCGCGACACAAAGCAATGGCGCGAGCTTGTGTATCCGATGACACGAAACGCTCCCGCGGTCTCTTCGGGGAGAAGTGCGACATCCGATGCGATCAGCGTGCCGTGTTCTTCCAGGTCGCTCCACTCGCATCCCCATACGGAAAAAGATTCCGCACGGTTGGTGCACAAAACCGAAGCGTCCGTTTCCGCATCGGGAAACCAGATCGCGTCCATACGGACGTCATAGGTGTCCGCAAGCGCAAACACCTCGGCGGACAGCGGTTGCTTTTGATCCGTGAGCGACGCAGTATAAGAAACCGCCTGCGCGGAGCGGACCGTATATTGCAGATTGCCCCAAAAATACAAAAACATCAGACCGCACGCGGCAGAGCCGAGCAAAAACATGACAAACACAAACGGGCTTTTGGACACAAACTGCCGCAGCTTGCCCGCGGCGATGTAAAAGCACTTTCCGATCATGCTGCAGATACCGCGCTTTCGGGGAGCGGAATGCTCCAGAGTGTGACAGGCTCCTCCAGAAATTCGATGCCCGAAAGTCCGCCTGCGCGGAAGATCGCATAGCGGATCTCGCAGACGACCTTGCGGTATTCGGCGGTGTTGCCGTTTTCGTCAGTCGCGTAGACAACCTCGTGCGCGGTACCGTCCGCATCGCGGGTGAAGAAAACCTTTTGTGAGGATGTTCCGAACTCGATCTCCTTACGCCTTGCCGAGACAAAAACGGTGTACTGCACGTATGCGGTATCGGTTTTGTGATCCAGCGCGACGATGGCGGAGGTTTGGTTGATGCCTGTGCGTGCAGGCAGGTTTGCCGAAAAACCGATCTGCCCGTTTTGCTGTGTATCGACCTGAAGCGTCGGCGACACCTCCGCGTACTCGTACGCGACGTCTTCGTTGAAAAACGCGATGACGCCGAAAAACACGCATGCGGAGACAGCGAGTGCAGACAAAACGGTCAGAATGATTGCTTTTTTGGAAAAACGCCTTGATTCGGATTGCTTTTCTCTCATGGCAAGGATCCTTTCGGAATGCGGATGTGTGATGTTTGTCTTTTGAAACGATAAAGGGCGATCATTAAAAAACGATTAAAACCTTTGCAAATACTCTTCAAACTCTTGTTTGACATGGGCGGGGGAGAGAATTTTGACTCTGCCGCCGAAGGAGAACACCCAGCCGTAGAAGTTGCCGCTGACGCACACGCGCACGGCAGTGCGGAAGGTGTCGCCGTCCTTTAAAAACACGGGGTCAGTTCCGAAACGGTCGACGATCACGCTTGCCAAGCCGTTTTCGACCTGAAGCGTGACCACTTCTTCGTCTCCGCGGAACATGCCGAAGGTGCGGTCGGAGTACGTCTCGATCTTTTCTGCCGCAAATACGTCCGCGCCCTCGCGGGGTGTCTCGGCGATCGAAATGCGCTCCATTTTGTCCACGCGGTAGTTTTTGAGCCGCTTGTCTGCCGCGTCGTAAGCAAGCAAATAGTATTTTTCGTCGTCCCAAAGCAGTGCCCACGGGCTGACAGCGTAGCGCGCGCCGTCTTTGCGGTATTGCTTTTGCTTGCCGACGTTCAAATCAAAGTACAAAAAGGTGATCTGTTTGTTTTCGCGGATCGCGGTGTGCAAAGCATCGACGCTGTAAAGCACTGCCTCGTTGTCCGTTTTTGCCTTGCCTGCGACGCGCAGGTTGCGGTTGAGCTCGTGTGCGGAGCCCTTGCTTGCCAGCGTCATCAGCTTGCCGATCAGCGTCTGGCTCTTTTTTTCGGTCAGAAAGCGCGAGGAAGCGACCGCGTCGGACAAAAGTTTGAGCTCCGCCGTTTCAAACAGACGGCTTTCGGTATAATAGCGGTCATGCTCGTCGCGCAGAATCTCGATGCCCGCTTGTGTCAGGCACTCAAAATCGGCGTACAGCGTTTTGCGCTCGGCTTTGATATCGTGTGCGAGCAATTTTGCCTGCAATTGTTTGAGCGTGAGCGCGTGCTGTTCGTCCGTTTCCTGCAAAAAGATGCGTTCCAGTACGAGCAGACGGCTTTTTTGATTGGGAGATTTGGGCATAGAAACATCCTCTGTTCTCGGTTATTCTGCGATGAACGGTGTTTTTTTGGTATCGTGTGTTCCGCCGTAGAACAAGCGGAGTACGTCGTTGACACGGTTGTTCAGTTCAAAAACCGGGTCGCCTTGCAGCTCCGCGGGGCGGGAAATGACGGGGACCGAACGCGTTTTGGCGGTTTCTTTGAGGAACGCACGCCCATTTTCGTTTGCCGCCAGAAGTAAGGTGTAAGGCGGCGTCATATCGCAAAGGTTTTTGGGGAATCCGAACGCGATCGACCACGCCGCGCGGCGGATGCGTGCGGCAGTGTACATTTTGTTGGTGCAGGACTGCACAAAGGCCTCAAACGAGTCCGTCTCCTGCGCATGTGCGCACAGATGCGCAAACAGCTCGTCCGTCACGCCGTAGACGTTTTTTTGCGGCATGTTGCGGAGCGTTGCCAGCAAAAATCTGCCCGCTTGCTCCGTCATGCGGGGGAAGGACGCATCCTGCGCAAAGACTGCGCGCGACTCCCCGGGGAGCGCATCCAATGGGTTTGCCGTATGTCTGATCGCGCTCGAGGACAAAAAAGACTGCTCACGTTTCAGAATGTACGTCGGAAATCCGCCGCACGCGCAGATGTACTCGATCCCCAGAATGTCGTTGGGCATGTGCGAGAGCGTTTTGCCCAGAATTTGCTCTGCGGCGGCGGGGTAGGAGAGATTTTGTTCCTTTTGAAGCGTGCGGATGGCATTTTCTGCGTGTTTTCGTTCCGCCGCGGCGGCATAAAGGATATCCGCACCGCTTTCGGCAGAGAACGCAAGCGCATCCGCTTGCAATGCCTTTGCCAAAAAGACACCGCCCGATGCAAACTCGTGCGCGGACGCACAGCACCACGGCAGAGGAAGCTCGACGGCGAGATCCGCGCCTGCGGCAAGCGCCGCCTTTGCACGTACGTAACGGTCCGAAACGGAGACCTCGCCGCGCTGGGAAAGATTGCCGCCGAGGATGCAGATCACGGTCGAAAACGCCTTTTTCAGCTCTATGAGCTGGTAACGGTGCCCGAAGTGAAGCGGATTGTATTCGCAAATCAACGCACAAGCGCGTTTTGTTTGTGTCATTTTCGCAAAAAACCTCTTGCTTTTTTTCTATAGAAGTATTATAATAGCAATATCTAAAAAAGTCAAGGAGATAAAAATACTATGTTTGTTCTTGTTGTCAACGCAGGCAGCTCCTCGCTCAAATATCAGCTGTTTGACATGGAGACGTCCGAAATGATCGCAAAAGGTCTTTGCGAGCGTATCGGTACGGACGGCTTGTATACCCATCAGGTTCCGTCCAAAAACGTTTCGATCAAAAAGATTGAGATCGCTATGCCCAACCATTCCGAGGCAGTCAGCACCGTTATCAAATATCTGACGGATGCAGAGACGGGCTGCATTTCGGACATGTCCGAGATCTCCGCAGTCGGCCACCGTATTGTCCACGGCGGTCCCTGGCTGATCGACAGCGTGCTGATCGACGGTCCCGACGGCAGAGTTCTGACCGATCTGCGCAAGTGCATCGACCTCGCGCCTCTTCACACCAAGGCACATCTGCAGGGTATTGAGGGCTGTTTGTCCGTGATGCCCGACGTTCCGCAGGTTCTGGTCATGGATACCGCGTTCCACCAGACCATGCCCCAAAAGGCATTTATGTACCCGATCCCTTACGATCTGTACGAAAAACATGCAGTCCGCCGTTACGGCTTCCACGGCACGTCCCACAGATATGTTTCGGGCAAGGCGCTTGAGATTCTCGGCAACCCCGATGCAAAGATCGTGACCTGCCACTTAGGCAACGGCTCTTCCATCTCCGCGGTCAACGCAGGCAAGTGCGTGGACACCTCCATGGGCTTTACCCCGCTGGAAGGTGTCATCATGGGCTCGCGCTGCGGCGCGATCGACCCCGCGGTCGTTCCGTTCTTGATGGAAAAAGAAAACATCCCGGTCGAAAAAATGGGTGACTGGATGAACAAACAGTGCGGATTCTTGGGCGTATCCGGCGTTTCTTCCGACCTGCGTGACGTACGCAATGCGGCAGACGGCGGCAACGAGCGCGCACAGCTCGCACTCGATATCCTCGCTTACCAGATCAAAAAATACGTCGGCGGTTACGCGGCGGCAATGAACGGTCTGGATTGCGTGGTCTTTACCGCAGGCATCGGCGAGAATGACGCGACCATGCGTGCAATGGCGATGAAGGATCTTGAGTTTTTGGGCATCAAGCTGGATGAAGAAAAGAACAACTCCAAAGACCCGACCGTCATCAGTGCCGACGACAGCCGCGTTAAGGTGCTGGTCATCCCGACCAACGAGGAGCTTGTGATCGCTTCCGACACCTGGAACATCGTCAACCAATAACACACGATTGCAACAAAGGCTGTTTCGTCCACAATTTGATACGAAACAGCCTTTTTGACACCAAACAGAAAGGAAAACATGACATGAAAAAAACACTTGCATGCCTGCTTGCGCTTTTGATGCTTGCGTCCTTTGTGCTTGCGTCCTGCGGCGATGAGAACGCGACGAGCAGCGACGGGACGACTTCTGTCGATCAGATCAGCGACGATTCTTCCGACGAAGCATCGAGCGAAACGAGCAGCAAAGGCGAAGAAGAGATCGAAAAGATCACTCCCGAGTATTGCACGGTCATCAGCACGGGTGCATCCTACACCGCTTCAAAGGAAGCAGACGGTGCATATTCCGACTCCTACGGCAAAGAGCTGACCGACGGTCAGTTTGCGGGCAAAACCGAGGTCGGATACGGCGACGAAAAGTTCTCCGGCTATGCGACGGGCGGTACGGCTTTGGTCATCATCCTTGACCTGGGCGAGGTCAAGGAGAAGATCTACCGCTTTGAGGTGAATTACCTCAACACCAATCAGGCGGGCATCGCCGCGCCCGGCGGTATGTCGATCCAGGTTTCTGAGGATAACGAAAACTGGACGCGCGTCGGTTCCTTGCGCAAGCCCACCGATGCGGCAATGGATACCACACAGACAGCGTACTATGAGCATGATCAATATCTGACGGCGCGGTACATTAAGTTTAACATTTCCCCCGGTTCGGCATGGATCTTTGTCGATGAGCTGATGGTTTGCGCAGATGTCGAGGGCGAAAACTACAACGAAGCATATCTGGAGCAGCTTAAGGCGCAGTACGAAAAGGATTCCGTCACTGCGACCGACCGCGAGGCATTGCTTGCTTCGGTACGCGGCGACGCGATCGACCGCAATCTTGCGTGCAACCTGATCAGCGCCAACCGCAAATACACGACCTCCGTTTCCTCTCACGCAGATTACAAGGACGGCGGTACAATGCTAACCGACGGTGTGCTGAGCCACTATTTTGAGGGCGGTACCTGGGTCGGCTTTAACGCAGAAGAAGACGTCGACGTCACGATCGACCTTGCAAAGGTCCGCACCGACCTGGCAGAGTTTGCCGTTTCGGTCTACATCAACGCGCAGACGGGCTTGCTCGCTCCGCTGAACGTTGCGGTCTCCGTATCCGAGGATAACAAGACCTTTACGGAAATCGGCAGAGTGTACGGTCCTTCCGACACGACGCAGACCAACTATACCTTCCGCCTTTGCATGGCGACCGCTGTCAAGGGCAGATACGTCCGCTTCTCGTTTGCAAGCGCAGGCGGCTCCTTGTTCCTGATGGAAGAGTGTGCCGTGTATGCGTACAGCGAGGCAGAGCCCGGTTTGATCCTGTATCCCGAGGTCGAGCTGGAAAAGGGCGCGGCAACCGAGTGGAGCGCTTCCGAAAGCGACTACACCAAGGTACAGAACCTGCTGTTGGGCAGACCCCAGCAGATCATGTCGTGCGACTCTGTCACACAGGATATGATCACCAACAATACGCCCGTGACCTCTACGCTGTTGACCGACGGCATTTATGCAGGCGCTAACGAAAACAACATTCACGGCGGCAAATACTTTAAGTTCTCCCGTGGCGGCAGCCGCGACATCATCTACGACCTCGAGCATCTCTCCGAGATCCGGAGCGTCAAGATGAGTTTCCTCAACTATACCGATTGGGCGGTTTTGATTCCCGATGGCATCTACGTCTATCTGTCCGAAGACGGCGATACATGGTACGAGGTCAAAGAAGTTGTAACCTCGACCGATAAGGATCAGTGCGCAGTGCCTTTTGAGATTACGTTTGACAAGCCTTACGCGGCACGTTACGTTGCGTTCTCGTTTAACGTCGGCGCATGGAGCGCGGCAGACGAGCTGGAAGTCATCGGTACCAAAAAGGTTTCTTCCGATGCGGTCCGTCTTGCGGACAGCGGTGTGCGCAGCCTCAAGCTTGTTCCCAACGGATACCTGAAAGAAAACGAGTCCCTGCTCAACGGCGCGGGCGACATCGTATTGCTGTACAACGGTCAGAGCTACAACAATACCGTCGAAAGCACTCTTCCTTACGTTGCATATATTGACGAAGACGGTAAAATCAAGGACACGATGTTTGACGGTTTCCTGTATCTGCTGACGGGCAAGTTCCCCAGCGGCGCGGCAGGACACCAGGGCTCGACCATGGCAGACTGGACATGGTACCTCAACGATCTGTTTGCAAAAGGCGAGAACATCGACGCGCTCAACACGGTCGGCGGACAGGTCAACAAAGAGCTGGGTCTCAACAAGAAGTACAACTTCTACGTTGCAATGTATATTCCGCACATATCCGTCACCAATTTCGGTGATGTGGACGGCGACGGTGTCAGCGAGAACTTTACCAATATGGCAGACCGTCTTAAGGCGATCGACTGGTACATGGACGAGTTCTACAAGCGCTTTAACGAAGCGGGCTACGAGAACGTACAGTTCGGCGGCTTCTACTGGTACTGCGAGTCGATCTCCACGTATGATGACGAAACGATGTTTGACCTCGTGCGCGGTGTCAGCGATCGTGTACACGCTCGCGGTGAGCAGTTCTTCTGGATTCCTTATTTCCAGGCAGCAGGCTACTCCCGCTGGGCATCCTTTGGGTTTGATGTGGCATGTCTCCAGCCCAACTACGCGTTTAACGGTTCTGTTTTGGAAAACCGTCTCCCCGAGGCGGCGGCAATGATGCGCAGATTCGGCCTCTGCACCGAAATGGAAATCGATGATGCAGCGCTGACGAACCACGTATTCCATCAGAAATATATGGGTTACCTCAAGTACGGTATCACTGAGGGTTATATGAAGGGTGCACTCCACATGTACTATCAGGGCACCAACGTCTTTGGCGCGGCATCCAAGGCGACAGACCCGCTCAACCGTTTGATCTACGACTACACCTATCAGTTTATCAAAGAGACGCTCAAGCTTGCACCCGATGCGCGTGAGGCGACCTCCTTTGCATGCGGCGCAGACGCACCTTATGTCGGTACGTTCGCGCCCGAAGGTGAAAAGAATGTCAGCTACACCGTTTCGATCTCGCCTGCGCACGGCACGGTGACGATCAACGCTGACGGTACGTTTGTGTACTATCCCGATAAGGGCTATACCGGAACGGACACCTTCTCCTACTGCATCTCCGAGCAGCTCGGCTATTCCGCACCCTGCGAAGTAACCGTTACGGTCGAGTAAACCAATCTGTCACAAAAAGCCTTTTCCGTACAATTGCGGAAAAGGCTTTTTCCTTTTTTTAAAAAAATAGGTTGACAAGTGTAGTCTTTTGTGCTATGATAAAGATGACGAATGTAGTCAAAGTATCTTTCGGAGGATGAATATGAAAAAAAGAAGCTTGTATTTTCGGAAATCTGTCATTAGCGCAATGCTGGCGGTAACGCTTCTGGCGGGGGCGCTTACCTTGGGCGCCTGCAACGAATCCGACCCGCTGCCCGAGGGCGTTTCCAGTCTGCCCGACGTAGACACGGAGTCCTTTGTCAACAGCGAAACGGGCGAGATCGAATGGCCCGCCGATTTGCTGCCCGAGGGTTTTCCAAAAGCCAAATACGAGGAGATCTATTCCGTCGAGCGCGTGGACAACGAGGTGATCATCATCCTGTTTGCAAAAAAAGACAACTACCATATGATTGTGCCGGAGTATGATTTTTCCTGTTCGCTGTTAGACGCGGGGTTCGTGCACTTTTATGAGGTGGAAAACGATCTCTCCTACGCGATCAATCGGGACGGCATCATGGTGACGACCACGGAGTCCGATGACTATGAAACCCATTTGACAGCCATCAATGAAAAAAGCCCCACGGGATATACCTATGAGATCCGTGTCAAGCATACGGACAAAAGGGCTCCCGAGAGCATGTACTGGGAGTATCCCGATATGTATACCGATCTGGGACTGGAGGTTATGACCTTTCACGAGTGGCCGTATGAATATCTGCCCGAGAAATTTCCGTGTGCATACGATTTTGAAGGCGTTACCGTATCCGAATTGTATCAGAATCAAAACGGCGTTTTTATTACCCTCGACGGCTTATGGCAGGATCTTTCAAAATTCAATTACGCGCTTTTTACATCCGGCTTTTATATGAGATCGGTGCAGCCCCACGTGTCGGAAGACGGCGACTATCTTTATGAGATTCCCACCTACGGAATGGATCCCAACACCGGAAAAGCCCAATTGAAATACCAGGTCTGCAAATTCAACGAGCACGTCAACACTGAC
>JAFQII010000209.1 GCA_017397605.1 Clostridia bacterium | reverse complement strand
TCTATTGATACGCGCAAAGTCTGCAACGGGCTAATATTTTTTTAAAAATTCCTATGGCTTCAGCCGCCGAGGTTTTGCAAAAACGCCTGCTTCTTCTGCGCGCCGTAGGGGGCGTAAGTGCCGTCCTGCAGTTTGGCGTAGGCGGTCGTGACCGCTTCCGCCCAGCTTGTTTTTTCGTGACCGACCAGAATGGGGTAGTAGTGCACGCCGTTTTGCTCTGCGGCGGCACAGTCGCCGGGCGCATCGCCGATCATCAGCACCTTGTCGGGATCGTAGCCAAAGCCCAGCATTGCCTTGATGCATGCCGCTTTGGAGCCGACGTCCTGCGCCAACACGATGTCGGTGTGCTCCAACAGTCCAAACTTGCCCCACTCTTCTTCCACCGCGTCGCGGTTGGCGGAAGAAACCATTGCCACGTCTGCAAACAGATGCGCGGCGGCAAGTCCCTCTTTTGCGCCGTCGTAGGGAACCTTGAGGCTTTCGTCCAGCGCGACGATCGCGGCGTTGACCGCTTTGGACCAGGAGAGCGCTTTTTGCAGAACAAGTCTTGCGTCTGCGTCTTCTGCCGAATCAATCGCTTTTGCAAGCGCATCGTTGCTGAGCGCGGGGGCGGTTTCTGCCCAATGCACCAGTGCGTCGATGCCCGTAATTTTTTTGTATTTGCCGTCGATCTCGCCGAGTGCGGCGGCAAGCCCTTTGAAACGGTTGATGCCGCGCGTTGTCGAAAAGAGGTTGATCGTGTTCCAACGCGCCAATATTTCGCCGCGCCATGCGTCCAAGCCCCATTCGTCGACCATGCAGGGGCCGAAGCAGTAAAAATGCTTGCAGTTCATCGTGTCCATGACACAGCCGTCGGAGTCGACGCAGATCAGGTAGTCGTGTTGTTTGGTAAACGTATCAAAAACAGACATATCCGTTCACCGCGTTACATGTGGGTGTCAAACATACCGCAGAACGAGTCGATCGGGTCCTTGCCCTTGAATGCTTCGGGGCCCGTGACCAGTGCTTCCACCAGCGCATCCATCGTATCGTCGTTGGAGTCGTACGCGTTGATAAAGGTGCGCAGCATCGGAACATCTGCCAGTACGGTCGGCTTGTTGACCGAAATGCCGACGACGGGAAGCTCATGCACGTACCACGGAATTTCGCCGCCGCCCTTGCTCAGTCCAAAGGACGGGTGACCGTTTGCCACGTCCAAAAGGGAAATGACCAGGTCGTTTTCCGCAACAAAATCGGCGATCGCGTGCTTGCCTGCAAAGTAGACGTTGAGGCTGGGTTTTTCGCCCTTGGCGATCATCTGCTGGATCTTTTCGATCGGGCTGACGTAGATGTGCGCGTCAAAGCCCTTGGCGATCAGTCTGTCGCGCAGCTTTTCGGCAGGGGTTTGCTTGTTTGCACCGCCGCCCATTGCCATTGCCGCCAGTGCCATGAGGGGGTTGGGTGCGCCCTTGATGTGCACGATCATCACGCGCTTGGTCTTGGCAGGATCCAGCGGAAGCACGCCTTCGTCCTTGTATTTGACCAGCGTCAGGCAGTCTCCCGAGATTGCGGGCGCGATCGATTTGAAATCGGGGTTTTGCAAAGCGGAAACGAGTTCCTCGTCCGTGCCGCAGAGCTCTTCTGCGCTCTTGTTGTGCATCCCCTTTGCGGCTTTGAGACCGAGAATGCGGGTGAGTGCTTCGACCATGCGTTCCTCGCTGATGACGCCGTTTTTGTATGCGTCCAGCATGATGCCGTAGTCTTCCTCGGGGTCGTTGAAGAACAAAAACATGTCACAGCCCGCGTTGATCGCGGCAGGAAGCATGTCCGCACGTTTCATGCGGTTGGTCATGCCGACCATGTGGGAGGCGTCGGTGACGACCATGCCGTTGAAACCGAGTTCATTTCGCAGCAGATCGGTCATGATCTCCTTGCAGAGCGTAGCGGGCATGATCGTGTCGGCGGTGATGTCGGGGTTGATTTCTTTCATGTATTCGGGCATCAGAATGTGACCGCCCATGATCGCGTCCAAGCCGCCGTCGATCAGCGTTTTGTAGACGTGGCCGTAGGTTGCCATCCATTTGTCATGGTCAAAGTAGTTGACGTTGTTGGAAACATGTGCGTCGCGGTAGTCCTGCCCGTTGCCGGGAAAATGCTTTGCACAGCAATAAACGCCCTCCGTTTCGCGCAAGCCGTCCATGTATGCCTTGCCCATGCTTGCGACCAGCGCGGGATCGTTGCCGTACGCGCGGGAGAGGACTTCCTCACACTCGGGGTTGTAGGTGATGTCTACAACGGGGGCAAACGCCATGTTACAGCCCGTCGCCTTGATCTGTGCGCCCGAAACGCGCCCCATTGCCTGCGCGTACTCGGTTTTGCCTGTTGCGCCGATCTTGATCTGGCTCGATACAAACGTGCCGTCGGGACAAACGCCGTTGCCGCCCTGCTCGGGATTGCAGGCGATAAACACGGGAATCTTGGCATATTTTTGCAGAATGCGGTTTTGGTTTAAGACCATTTGACCGGGCATTGCGTTGTAACGGCAACCGCCCAAGTGGTATTTTTCCATCAGCTCGCGGAGATACTCTTCGGAGACGCCTGCGGTCAGTTGCCAAAAGAGCTGTCCGACCTTTTCTTCGGCGGACATGTCTGCAATCGTGCGCTTCACCCACGCGATATCCGCGTCGGAGAGGTTGTAGGGTTTTGCTTTCAGATTGACCATCGTGGGAGATCCTTTCTGCATTTGTGCATCATTATTTGGCACTATTATAGCACAAAAAAAGAAATCATGCAACCGATAACGGAATTTTGTATTGCGTTTTTGTGTAAAATATGGTAAAATATATTGAAAACAGAAAGGAGCGTAGAAATGATGAAAGAGATCATCTATCGCTTTCACAGCAGAGGAACCTACGAGGCATCGGACAGCACATCGTTTGCGGACGAAACGCATTATAAGCTCGTCGCAGAGCCGCATGATTTTTCACTTGCGATCGGCGGGGAAGTGTTGCGCAAGACCTCGTTTGAGGGATGCGAAGTGACGGTTTCGAGAGAAGGCGGGGTTGTTTTTTGCACCCTCGGCGGAAAAGAGCTGGGAAGAGCCGATGCATGCGGGCAAGCGTTTGCGCAGGTGCGCCTGGAGTGGAAGCCCGGAACGGTTACCGTGCTGTTCGGCAGTGTCGAAACCGTGGATTACTACCCCAATTGCGACGGCGAGCATGACCGTTGGGGGACGGAATGGGTGACACGGCGTTCGGTTACGCTGGACGGGGAGAAGGGTTCGGTCAAGGTTGATTGAAAGAAAGGACGGCACTATGGAAAATCTACATTGCGGAAACACGACGATCGAGGGCGGTTTTTGGAAATATTACACCGACCTTGACCGCAACGTGACGGTAAAAGGCGTGTACGACCGTTTTTTGGAGACGGGGCGTTTTGACGCGTTGAAATGCAACTGGCGCGAGGGCATGCCCAACAAGCCGCACATGTTTTGGGACTCGGACGTCGCCAAATGGATCGAGGGCGCGGC
>JAFQII010000208.1 GCA_017397605.1 Clostridia bacterium | reverse complement strand
GGTCTTTCTGTTAGAGTGGGAGACATTGTGACCGAAGGAAACACCCTTACCGCAAACGCTGCATTTTGCCATATCTATACACCTCCATATTACTTCGTAAATATGCGAACAACTTAATATACTACATTTTTCTTCATTTGTCAAGAGATTTTTTCGATTTTTTTAAAAAATCTGCGACCTTGGCGATATTACCTGCTCCCATGATCAAAACGGTGTCTCCTTCTGTGCAAATTTGCTCCAGATAGGGGAGGATGTCGTCCATATCCTCAATATATTGTGCATTTGTACGTTCTGCAAGGAGTGCGGAGGATACCTCGTCGCCTGCCGCTTCGCGTGCCGCGTACAGCTTGGTCAGTACCAGAAGATCGGCATCCGCAAATGAGGTGCAAAAGTCTTCAAAAAGGTCGCGCAGACGGGAGTAGTTATGCGGCTGAAATACGCAAATAACTTTGCCTTTGGTGATGGCTTTTGCAGCGGCAAGCGTCACACGGATTTCGTCGGGATGATGTGCATAGTCATCAAAATAACGCACGCCGTTTCGTTGGCAAAGGAACTCAAACCTGCGGCTGACACCGGTATAGGTCGCTAAACCATCTGAAATTTCTTCTGCGGTCATCCCGCTGCAAATTGCAGCGGCTGTTGCCGCAAGCGCATTGGAAACATTGTGTATTCCGGGGACAGAGAGCTTGGTGTGCAACAAAAACGCGTTTTGGTAATAAATATCAAATGCTCCGAACCCGTCCGAGAGGTCAATGTTTTTTGCATAGTATGTAGCGCGCTCATCACCCGAAACACTGAACGTGATCAAATTGCACTCGCATTGATTTGCTGCAATTCTGCAATTCTCGCAATCATAATTGAGAATGTTGATTCCGCTTTTGCCGGCGTTGTGCATAAACTGTACAAACGAGCCCAGCATCTGTTCCATAGAGTGAAAATAGTCTGTATGGTCCAACTGAATGTTCAGGACAACGGCGACGCGGGGGTAGAAGGACAAAAAACTGTCCTTGTATTCACATGCCTCAAAAATAAAATGCTCGTCATTTCCGACGCGATAGGTAGAGTCGATTCCGCATACCTTTGCGCCGACAGCTATGGTAGGGTCAAAACGGGGGCTTTTTAAGAACAAATGGGCCAGCATGCCCGAGGTTGTGGATTTTCCGTGCGTTCCGGCGACAGCGATGGCATTTGCGTAAGTAGAGGCGATACACTCCAAAAGCTCGGCGCGGGAGATGATTCTTGCACCGCATTTTGCCGCAAGGCGCATTTGAGGATGCTCGGCATCAACAGCCGCAGTGTAGCAAACAAGATCAATTCCGTCAAAAGCATCTTCGCAATCATCATAATACACACGGATGCCGGCTTCCTCTAATTCTTTGGTGACCGGAGACGGTGTGCGGTCATAACCGCGGACTTCGATGCCTTTTTGCAACAGCATCATGGCAAGTGCGGACATGCTGATGCCGCCGATCCCGATGATGTAGGCGGAACGAACCTGATTCAAGTCTTGTATGTTTAAAGTATTGTGCTCCATGACAAGCAACCTTCCTTAATAAAACGATACTATATAATTATTATAGCATCTTTTTGTGCAAAAGGGAAGTATCTTTGCGTATTTTTTTCAAAAAAAGAAAGCCGGGACTTCCCGGCTTTCTGTATATAGCTTTACGAAACGCTGTTTTGATATGCATCGAGCGTGTCCAACATTGCCTGTTCGATCTTGGAGAAGTCTGCTTCCCAAGTGGAAACAAGGGTGTTGGAGCCGCGGTAGAGGTTGGAGCTGTACAGACCGATCAGACCGCCCCAGTTGAAAGCACCGCCGAGGTCGTAGATACGGCTGGAGGTGATCAAGTCGAGCATTCTGGAGTCATTGTCGTCGGTGACGGACTGCAGTTTGAGAGAGGTTTCGTAGAAGGCATCGGTGACGCAGTTCTTTCCAAAGTTAGACTCTCTGGTGCTGTAGTAGCCCAAAAGCTCAAGCGCATATGCGGTTGCCTCAAGGTTCTTTTGGTTGCTGACGGGCAGCGCGAGAACGTTGGATTGGTATACGTTGATGCCGCAGTGGTAGTCTTCCTGCTCCTTGTCATATTTCGGGATCGGAAGTACACCGGGGTTGACCTTATCTGCGCTTTCAAGCTCCATGATGCCGAGCAAAACGCTGATGTAACCAACCTGGAACAAAGCGTGGCCGCTGTTGAAATAGTTGCCGGGTGCGCCCCAGTTGGTGGGACTGTATTGCTCGGCATAAAGGGAGACCGTCGTGTCGTTGAGCATCGTATAGACCTTGTCAAATGCTTTGACAGATGCTTCGCTGCCGCCGCTGAGAACGATGTTGTTTTGTTCGTCCTTGTATGCGGATACAGAGCCGGAGCCGTTGGTCAGCATGGTTGCACCGGTATAACCGTCGGTAACGACACCGTAATAGCATCCATCGGTCATCCAGAGACCATCTGCGTCGGGTTGTGAAAAGTCTTTTGCAAGCTCAAGCATGACGTCGTATGTCCACGTGCCGTTGTCGACCATGTCGTACAGCGAGCCGTACTGATTCTCATAACGTTCTGTCCACACGGATTTGTTGTAGAAGACGCCTGCAGTAAATAAGTCGTCGGCAAAGATTGCATCGCCCGCCACGTAAAATACCTTATCGGAGAGCGTCAACATGTTGTTGGCGTTCTGGTCCCACCAAGGACGGTCAAGCTCAAGGATATCGTTGAGCGTATAGAACCAGTTGTCGGTGGTACGTTGAATCATGGAATAGACGTTGTCGCATACAACATCGTAGTTGTCTGTGTTCGTCGTGATCGATGCTTCGATATCAACTATTGGGTTGGTGGATTTTTCGATCTCGATCGTGATGCCGTAATTTTCCTCGATATACTGGTTGCGTGCCTCTACTGCGGCGTTGATCGCAGAACCTTCGTATTCCTCGTCGGGAACAAACTGCTGCGAAAATCTGCCGGAACGAGTCAGGATCGTAACGGTTGTATCAAAAAACTTTTTCTCGAGCGGAAAAACGTTTTCATCCTCCGAAACGGTTTCGGAAACTTGCTTGGAAACCTCCTCACTTACTTCATTTGATTCGCCGCACGCCGCAAGAACGGGAAGCGTCAACATCAAAAGAGCAAAGAAGAGTGCGAGGTGTTTTTTCATAATGCGTCTCCTTTTATGAAATATATTCGTTTTATGTCAATTGATACTGTTTTGATATGCATCAATGGTATCCAACATTGCCTGCTGTACCTGAGGGAGTTCTGCTTCCCATGTGGAAACAAGTGTGTTGGAGCCGCGGTACAGGTTGAAGCTGTACAAGCCAATCAGGTTGCCGCCCCAGTTGAACGCACCGCCAAGGTCGTAAATACGGCTGTTGGAGATGAGGTCGATCATTCTGGAGTCGTT
>JAFQII010000207.1 GCA_017397605.1 Clostridia bacterium | reverse complement strand
GAACGGACTGCAGCCCAGATCCTCCGCCGCTTCCATCAGCGACGGCTCGATACGCGACATGACATTGTAGATCGGCAGGATCATGTAAGGCAGATAGTTGTACACCATGCCAAAAATGACCGCACCGGTATTGTTGAGCAAGGGCAGTTCCCCCCACCCGACAAACGCCAAAAACTGGTTGATCAGACCGTTGTTATCCATCAGCGTGGTCAGGCAGTAGGTTCTGATCAGCAAATTGATCCACATCGGGAGCGTCACAAACATATTGGCGATCTTGCGGGACGCGGGACGGAATTTGCACACCGCATACACAAAAGGATATGCGATCAACAGCGTGATCGCGGTCGCAAGAATCGAGTACCAGAACGAGCGTCCGATGACGGGAAGATAATCTCCTAGCTCTTTCAGATTATTCAGTGTAAAATGACCCTCGCCGTCGATCAGCGCATAATACAATACAAGGAACAGCGGAATAACGATAAACAGCGCCGCCCAAAGCAGGTAGGGCGCATTCAAAAGGGCTGTTCCGGGAGACCGGCGTACGGTCTTTTCGGAGCCTTTTTTCATTCTTCGACCTCCGCTTCGGGATCGTCCGTCTCGTCAGAGAACGTGCTGTAGTCGCCATACAGACCCGAGTATTCGGATTTGTGCATAACGTGGATCGAATCGGGATCTAGAGCGATTCCGATCGTCTGCCCTTCTTCGTAGGCATCGGTGGTCTGCACCATCCATTTAAACCCTCTGACCTCGACGATCAGCTCATAGTAGTCGCCCTTGAAGGTCGCCTGCGTGATCTTGCCCGTGATCATACCCTCCCCCTTGGGAACGACGTCTACGTCCTCGGGACGGATAACGACGTCGACGGGCTCGTTGTGCGCAAAGCCCTCGTCCACACAGGTAAAGGTGTGTCCCGCAAACGTAACCGTGTCATCGCAGTTCATAATGCCGTCGATGATGTTGGACTCGCCGATAAAGTCAGCGACAAACGCGTTCTTGGGCTCGTTGTAGATATCTACGGGAGAACCGATCTGCTGGATCTTGCCGTCGTTCATAACGACGATAACGTCCGACATGGAGAGCGCCTCTTCCTGGTCGTGCGTGACAAAGATAAAGGTAATGCCCGTTTCTCTCTGGATACGGCGCAGTTCGACCTGCATATCCTTGCGCAGCTTGGCATCAAGCGCGGAAAGCGGCTCGTCCAACAGCAGGACGGAAGGACGGTTGACCAATGCACGCGCGATCGCAACACGCTGCTGCTGACCGCCCGACAGACTGGTGACCTTGCGTCGTTCAAAGCCCTCCAGATTGACCAGTTTCAGCATCGCTTGCACTTTTTCGGCAATCTCATCCTTGGTTGCACCCTTGACACGCAAGCCAAACGCTACATTGTCAAACACGTTGAGGTGCGGGAACAACGCATAACGCTGGAAAATGGTATTGACGGGACGTTTATACGGCGGAACATCGTTGATCCGCTTGCCGTCAAAAAAGACATCTCCCGAGTCCGGTTGCAAAAAGCCCGCAATGATGCGAAGCGTCGTGGTCTTGCCACAACCGGAACGACCGAGAAACGTGACAAACTTGCCATCCCCGATCGACAGATCGAGATGGTCAAGTACGGTTTCTCCGTCAAATGCTACGGTGACGTCTTTGAGTTCAATAATGTTTTGATTTTTCATTTTGCATCCACCCTTTGCGGCTCCTGACCGCGTATAGCTTTGTCTTTCACAAAACTCTGCGCAGACCCACGACAGACTAACCACAACGCCCCGCAAAGAGTTTGTACAAATCAGGGCAAAAAGCCCCTATTGCAGTTGAGGTTGCTCAAACGACACGCATGCCGTAACGGTTCCTGCTCGGAACTGCCCGTCGAGCACATTTATTTTATTTTCAGGCAGGATGCATACCTGCCCCGGCGGCTGTTTTTTGGCGAAAAAAGACAGCCCCTGCCTGTGCATCCGCAAGCCGTCCGAAAACAGCGTGCGAACGTGGTAGCACAGATGCAAAAAAACTGATTTCTATTATAGCCTTTTTTGTCTCTTTGTCAATAGGTTTCGTGTATTTTTTCGACACACGCCGACACCGAACGGCAAAGCGGTTTCCTTATATGAATGTATTGCACCTCAAATATGTGTTTTTGCATGCATAAAACCGCTTTGTCCTGTCATACACTGAATCAAGGCCGCTGCTTTCTCCCTCAAAAAACACCCTTTTTTGTTGCTCTGCCGTCAAAAAGTGCCCAAATGCAATGACCGCTTTTGTACAAGTCGACAAAAAACAAGGCATGTACTTGACAAATCACACAAAAAACAGTATGATATTGTTTTTGGTGAGCAACATTTCTGCTTCAAACCGGGAAAAAACGCACAAAGAAAGGACAAACAGACGATATGAAACACAACCGTTACACCCGTTTTTATGCAATTGCACTCGCCGTTGCCGTGCTGTTTGCCGCGGTTTCCTTTTGCGTTTCCGCAACGGGCTCGGACGACACGTCGATCGACCCCAACGCGCTGATCACCTACGGCTATTTGCAAAGCGTTCTGGAGGACCTCAAGCTGGAGATTCTGGCAGAGCTCTCCGAGAGCATCCAAAACGGCGAAATGTCCGTTCCGACCGACACCCCCGACGGTGACGGAACGATTACGGTCGGCTCGCCTTACACGGACGTCACCTTTCCGAGCGGAACGGTTATTGTGCTCGGCAGTGATGCCGAAGCGATCTTCCGCGGCGGCGATGCTGTGGTGATCTCCGTCTCGCAATCCGAAGGAAACGGCATTTTTGATCTCTCCGCAGGCAAGGAATGCTTTTCGGGAGAACTGCTGTCCTTTGGACACATTTATTACAAACCCAACACCAAAAGCCGCGCATACATTCTTGTCACGGGCGACAAAGCGGCTTTTACCATGAGAGGCACTTATGAAACACGCTAACAGAGCCCTGCGTCTGCTGACCCTGTTTCTCTGCGCACTGATGCTCGTACCGCTTGTATGCGGTATCAATCCCGGACAATCCTCCGCGGATGCGGCATCCCCCATCGGCAATACCGTCCGCGTGGGTCTTTCTGTCCCCGAACTGGGTACAGCGGTCTTTTTGAGCTCCGCGATCAGTGAAAGCGGTTTTTCGATCGGAACGTACAACGGCGAAACCTTCTTGCCTCTGTTTTCGACCGCGTCGACTTCGCTTGCGCTGTTCCCCGACCGCAATGTGCAGGTCAATTTTAAGGATGACGGCACGGCAAATGGCTGTGCACTGGACAACGGCAACTTCGGCTCGTACAGCATCCGTACCGAACAATTCTATACCGATTATCAGACGGCACGCTCTGCCGCAGACAAAATCGACGGCTTTGTCGCATTTGTCGAAGGCGGCTTTGAGGTCCGATACGGCTCGTTTGCAACCGAAAGCGACGCGCAAAGCGCCGTTGCCAAGGCAGGCCACACCGTCGCTTCCCCTGCCAAAGGCGGTCTCGTTGTAGCCGACTGCAATACCGGCAAGCGTCTTTTGGAATACGAGCGCTCCGATATGCTTGCGCTCCGCGCCAAGGACGGCGGAGAGGTCTCGCTGAACAATTACAGCGGCAGAAAATCCTACCTCGGCTTCTTTGCATTCTCCGCACCGTCTTATATGAAGGTCATCAACGTGCTTGATCTGGAGCTGTACGTCAAATGCGTCATGGCAAACGAGATCGGCACCAACGTCTCCGTCGAGACGCGCCGCGTCTTTTCCGTTTTGATCCGCACCGTTCCGATGAACCGCAAGCACGACAAGTACGGCATGGACGTCTGCAACACCGAGTGCTGTCAGGTTTATCTCGGCACCTTCCGCCGCGATGCGGAAAATGATGCGATCGTCGACTCTACCAAAGGCGAGTATATCACGTATCAGGGCACACCGATCAACTGTCTGTATCACAGCAGCAACGGCGGCGCAAGCTGTTCTTCGGTTGCGGCTTGGGGCGGAACGGAGATCCCGTATCTCACCTCCGTCACACTGGGCGAAAACGGCGACAATCCGGGCGAAGTCTGGCAGTACACGTTTACCAAAGACGAGCTTTATGCGTTTCTGTCGGGTAGAAACGAGTTTTCCGGTCTTGCGGGAAGTATCTCCGACGTGACGATCGATGCGACCGATCCCTACGGCTCCGGATATGTCACGGCGCTTTCCGTCACGGACAGATTCGGTAGCAAGATCACCGTTGAGACCAGCGAGGTGATCCGCAGAGCGTTGCGCTTTGAGAGCGCCAACTTTACCATCACTTACGAAACGAATGCAGATATCCTCACCGCAGACGGCGTCAAGGAAGATTCCTCCGTGGGCGGATACCTCGACGCAAACGGCGTTTACCACACGTTTGACTCGTTTGAAGAATACGATATCGCGGGCACGGATGACAAAATGAGCGCAGACCGCATCGTATTTGACGGTGTCGGCACGGGCCACGGCGTAGGACTCAGCTCTGTCGGCTCGGAGCAGTTGGTCGGCGAGGGCTACAGCTACCGCTATATCATTGCGTTCTATTTCCGCGGAACAGAGATCAGCAAAGTTTAACAATTTGTTAATAAATGCCCGCTTCGGTTTACAAACCCCTCCTCTTTCGTGATAATAAAGAGGTCAGGGGTTTTGTTTTCCCCTCCTTTACTAACAAGAGAAGAGGCTCGAGTTATGAAACAGCATCTTACATACAGACTACTCTCCGTGATCCCCGCAGTACTTTGCGGTGCCGTGCTTGCCTTTGTCCGTATTCCGCATCCCGCATCCATTGCCGTTGCGATCGCCGCGGCTGCCGTTTGCGCGGCTTTGGCGGTTCTCGCCTTCTGCGTGCGAAAGCAATTCGGCTCCGAGCTTGCAGGCGGGTCGACGGCGGTGACCTTTGCATCCTCGATCGTGGGACTTTTGCTGCTCGCGTGCTTTGCGGTCTCCGTCTATTCCCTGTACTTTGCTCCGCCGGCGGAGCGCATTGCGGTAACCAACACGACCGTTGTATTGTTGGCAGATCTCTTTTCATTGCTTGCCGCCGTGTACTTTTTGCTGTCGGCGCTGATACCTTCCCTGCTTGCAAATCAAGGCGCACGGTTGCTGTGGGCAATGACGCCCGTATTGTACTGCGCGTTTCGTATTTTGAGCGATTTCATCGCCACGGGCACCATGCCGCTTGCAAACGGCGGCGGTTACCACATTCTCGGAATGATCTTTGCCATGCTGTTTTTGCTCTGCGAGGCAAAGCTCATTGCCAAAAAAGGCAAGCCGTTTGCATACCTTGCCTGCGGACAAATTGCCATCGTGCTCAATGCCGCATACAACGTTCCGTTGCTCGCGGACTTCAAAGGTGCCACGACGGCAGAGCTCCTGCACGGCGTCATGTTCCTGGCATTTGCGCTGTACATCGCAGTCCGTCTCTTCACGCTTCCGTACGCACAGCCCCAAACGGAAGAAGCAATCGAGCAGGCATAATTTTACTCTGTACCGAATACAATAAAGCAGACCTTGTTTTCTCCATCCAAAAGAAAGGACGCGCCTTTTTTCGATGAAAAACTATCTGCTTTATTTTTTTGCAATCGTTTTCTGTGCGACCGCGCTTCCGCTGGCGCCGACGGTCTTTCCGCTCCCTGCCGAAGAAAGCACGGCGTTGATCCATGTGCTGTCAAGCCAAACAGGATCTGTCGATGTCATGCCGACCGAGGACTATGTGCTGGGCGTCATGCAAAATGCCGCCTATCCCTACAGCGGCGAAACGCTCAAAGCCATCGCCGTTGCGGTACGCAGCCGCGCGTTGTACTGTGAGCAGAACCGCCCTGTCCATGCAGAAGCAGCCGTTTGCGATAACCCTGCCTGCTGTGTTGCGTTTTCATGCACGGCCGTCGATGAAGAGATCATACGCGCCGTTTCGGATACCGCAAGTCTGGCGGTGCTGTACCGCGGAAAGCCTGCCGCCGCGATGATGCACCAAAGCTCGGGCGCATACACCGCAAGCAGCAGGAGCGTCTACGGCGTTTCGCTCCCTTATCTTGTCGAGGTCAAAAACGTCACCGAGGACGTTTTTGCAGAAAAAACATGGGACAAGCCGACCTTTTTGGCGCTGTTGGGGCTGTCAGAGCAGACCGATCTTTCGACACTGTTGCTCGGCTACGACAAATCCCACCGCATCCATACGGCAGAACTGGGCGGGCTGACGCTGGACGGCGGCCGTTTTGCCGCATTGCTCTCCCTTCCGTCCACCTGCATCGATCTCACCGTCACGGGCGATGAAGTACGCGCCGTCTGCTACGGAGAAGGAGACGGCGTCGGCATGAGCCTGCACGGTGCGTCCATGCTCGAAAAAACGGGCTCGGATTTTTTGGAGATCCTCGCGTTTTATTATCCCGAAACGCAAGTCGGAAAAGCGTTTACATAAATCCCGATATTTTGAATAGGTCCGCTCTGTTTGGTGCAAACTAACGACAGCAAAAAACAACAGGAGGACCTTTTCTATGCCCAATCTGCAACCGGTTTTTGAAAATCAAGAACAAAAAGAAAAAAAGACAACACGTCTCAACCGTTATTCCGCCTATCTCTACCTTGCAATGGCGCTGACGATCGTCGGTGTCGCAGTCGCAAGCATCGTTTCGCTCAACCGAAGCGTTGACGAACTGCCCTCTTACAGTACGCCATCCTTTTCGATCACCCCGGATGCGAGCGAAGATTCCACGGTAGAGATCATCATTCCGATCCCGCCCGAAACCGACAAAGATACCCCGGTCTTTGACGAAGAAAGCGATGTCGTCGACAACACGCCCTCCCTGCCTCCCGTAGCAGAGCAAAAGCCCTTGTATGCGCTTCCGATTCAAGACGGCGAGATCGTCAAGGAATGTGCGTTGGATACACTTGTGTTTTCTGCCACCATGAACGACTACCGCGTGCATACGGGTATCGATATCGCCGCACCGCTCGGGGAAGAGGTATACTGCTACAGCGCGGGAACCGTCGAGTCGGTCAAGGCAGATGACTTTTACGGCACAGTCGTCTCTGTTCGGCACGAACACGGCTTGGTGACCGTGTACGCCAACCTTTCTCCCGCGCTTGCCGAAGGAATCGCAGTCGGCACAGAGCTGAAAACAGGCGACGTGCTCGGTTATGTCGGCAAGACCGCCCTCTCCGAAAGCGCAGACGATCCCCATCTGCATTTTGAAATGATCTTAGACGGCAAGCACATCGATCCCGAACAGGAATTGTACAATTAAGTCAAAAAACCCTTCGGAGCAAAGCACTTCTCCGAAGGGATTTTTTTACATTCTGGACGACAGGGTGTTGTACACCTTACTGCCTGCGGGGACGGAATGTGTCAGCCAGACGTTACCGCCGATGACGCTGTCGTCACCGATGTGCGTGTTTCCGCCGAGAATGGTTGCTCCCGCATAAATCACCACGCGGTCACCGATGTCGGGGTGGCGCTTGATGCCCTTGACGGGGTTGCCGTTTTCGTCGGTCTCAAAGCTTTTTGCACCCAAAGTCACGCCCTGATAAACCTTGACGTGGTGTCCGATCGTGCAGGTTTCGCCGATGACCACGCCGGTGCCGTGGTCGATGAAAAAGCTCTCGCCGATCGACGCGCCGGGGTGAATGTCGATGCCCGTTTTTTGGTGCGCATACTCCGTCATCATGCGCGGAATGAGCGGAACGCCCAGTACGTGCAGACTGTGCGCAAGCCGAAAGATGCTGACCGCCTCAAAGGACGGGTACGCCAGCATGATTTCTGTTTTGCCCCTTGCCGCAGGGTCGCCGAGATACGCCGCCTCGATATCGGTGTTCAAAAGACGCATGACCTCGGGAATGGTATCCATAAACGCGCAGACCGCCGCATCGGCTTTGTCCTCGCACTCGCCGCAAACCGTTCCCGTCGGAGAATCTCCTCCGCAGGTATAACAAAACACCTCGCTGATCACGCCGTGCAGCAGCATCGCCGCTTTTTGCAAGCTGTCCGTCACAACGGTAGACAAAAACGCCGCAGGCACCTCCTGCGCAGAGAAAATATTGGGAAACATCGCAACACGCAGCAGCTCTGTCGCCTGCTGGACGCGTGTTTTAACCCCGAATCCGCCAACCGTGGCATCCGCCTCGTTTTGGCTGTTGAGTGCGATCAAGCTGTCGGCAACCTTGCCCGCACTGCCGCTCAACCATTCCTGAATCATAAAAAAGCCCCCTTCGTCGGTGATCTTGTTTCAAGTATACTATATTTCTTTTGGTTTTGCAACCGTTTTGACAAAAAAGACGTTTCAAGTAAAAAAAGAGTTTTTCGTGCAATCGCGCCCAAATCAACTTGACAAGCCCCTCCGTTTGCGCTATACTGAAAACAGGAATGGACAAAAAGGAGTTGTTTGTGTGAAAAAACGTTTCTTTCGTTATCTGACGCTTATCGTACTGCTGTGCCTTTTGACTGCGCAGGCAATCCCCGCGTCGGCATTGGATACTGTACGGTTTTATACCACGGAAATGCAATACGCGGCACTTTCGGATTTTGCTTTTCAGGCAGGAGCAGTCGATTTTTCCGCCTCGCACAAATACCGCGATCAATTGCTCACCGATGATCAAAAAGCGCTGTACGATTTGTTTGTCTGCTCGACGCCGTCGGACAACGTGTGCATGATGGATCTGGAAACACTCCCACCGCTTCCCGCTGTGTCGGACCCGCGTTTTCAGACCGAGCTGGCTGCCTATCTGTCCGAGCTTGTGTTGCCCGCTTATGCGGCGGCTGTACAAGATACGCCCATGCTGTTCTGGACGGGGCGCATCGGATACTCCTGCTCCTACTCCATTCGCGGAACCGAGTTGGAGTCGGTCACGGTCATCTGCTCTGCCGTACCGAGTGACGGCTTTTCGGGTGCCGACTACGACTCGATGTGCAGAGAGATTCAAGACGTTTTGCAGAGCGTCTCGTTTGAGACGGGCAACCGCAGAGAACTGCTCAGACAGTTTCACGATTACCTCTGCGAAACAATTGTCTATATAGATTCCTCTTATGCGCACAATATTTACGGCGCATTGGTCAAGGGCGAAGCGGTCTGCGAGGGATATGCCAAATCTTTTAAGCTGTTTTGCGATCTGTATGAGATCCCGTGCATGCTGATCACGGGCAACGCCGTTACCTCGACGGGCTTTGGTCCGCACGCATGGAACGCCGTACGCATGGAAGACGGCAACTGGTACGCCGTGGACGTCACCTGGGACGATCAGGACGAGATCTACTACGACTTTTTCCTCATCGGCAGTCAAACCGTGCCCGCATCTTTCTTAAAAATTACGTTTGAAGAGTCGCACCTCGCCGACGGAGATTTTTACGGCAACGGTGTCGTGAAGATGGATTTTCCGGCATTGTCTGCGCAGACATATACGCATACGCATGTGTATGACGAGGGAACCGTTACCGTCACTCCCACATGCCAAAACGAAGGCACGGTCTATTATGCATGTCTCGGTTGCGAAATCGGCTACTCCGAGACACTTTCCAAGCTCGCACACGATTATGTGGGAAGCCGCTGTTCCATGTGCGGTGCACAAGCGCCCGTCTTTGGCGATTGCACCGGCGACAGTGTGCTCAACTGCAAAGACGTTACCCGACTTGCGCGTTATCTTGCAACCCGCAATCCTTTGACAGGCGTATCCGAACTCGCTGTCAGCGAAGGTGCGGATTGCAACGGCGACGGCAAGATCAACAGCGCAGATCTCACGTGCTTGCTTCGTTATCTCGCAAACATTGACCCCGCAACAGGCAAGTCATCTGTCGAGCTGGGTAAATGACAACCGGGTTTGATGCTGTTTTTACAAGCGGCATCAAACTTTTTTGTTTTTTGCAACGTGAGGCGGCATTTTTCTGTATCATTGGATGAAGGTATATCAAGAAAGGAGCACCGAAGATGACAGACGAAATGATCGTGGAACTGTACCTGCAACGTTCGGAGGATGCCATCCATGAGACAGACGCCGCATACGGACGCTATCTGCATTACATTTCCTTTGGCATTCTGCGCGACGACGAGGACGCAAAAGAAACCGTCAACGACACTTACTTAAAAGCATGGAATTCCATTCCCCCACAGCATCCCAACCCCTTGAAAACATTTTTGGCAAGCATCACTCGCCGGCTTTCCATCAACCGCTATGAATTCAAGACCGCACAAAAGCGCGGCGGCGGGCAATACGAATTGGCATTGGAGGAGCTTGCGGAATGCATCCCTGACCGCCACGCGGAGACCGATGTCACGGACTCGATCGTGTTAAAAGACACGCTCAACCGTTTTTTGCGCGAGCTTTCCGCTACAGAGCGTCACGTTTTTATCCGCAGATATTGGCATATGCACACGATCGCCGAGATCGCGCATGATTTTGCCATGAGCCAAAGCAAGGTCAAATCCATGCTGATGCGCACACGGCAAAAACTCAAAGCAAGACTGGACAAGGAGGGGTTTGCGGTATGAACGCACACGACATTCTGTACGCGCTGAGCGACATCGACCGCGATCTGGTCGAACGCGCAGAGGGCAAGCACAAAACCAAACGCATTCTTTTGCGTCTCCTTGCCGCCGCGGCATGCTTTTGTATTTTGCTCGCGGTATGCGTGCCTGCAACCTTGATCTATATTTTCACGCATTTGGAGTACGGCGGTGAAGATCATCAGTACAAGCGCATTGATTTGAGCGCAGAAGCACTCGGCAACGCTGACGAAACGATCAACTTTTTTACAAAAATCGAGTCGAACGTGACAGACACCTTTGCAACGACCATGCCTATCTACGAAATTACACCGCGCACAATCACTGACGAGGATGTTTTGCAATTCAGCGACCATTTTAATGTGACGGGCACAGAACTGATTTGGCATACATCTTCAGCTGTTTGGTTCGGTGACCAACGCGTTTTTCGGGATAACGGCAACGAATTGAAGTACAACGACCATGCCAACAACAGTTACGATCCCATGACACAAAGTGACGAGGAGATCGTAGCGCAGGCGATCGAAATTTTTGAAGATCTGCCGCTGATCGAGGGAGAATATGAATGTCTCGGCGTACTTTCCACGCAGACACAGCAAGATTGTATAAAAGACGGCGATGACTACATCGTCGGCGAAAAATACATTGTTTCCAAACGCGTTGTGTTCAGAAAAAAGATCGACGGCATACGGATACTCGGCGACGAATTTTGCAGCATGTATTTTAATTCCAAGGGACTTTATACCCTCCGCATGGAATTTTACGACTACACCAAGGTCGGCGAAATCCCGATGCTTTCTCTGGACGACGCGATCGACAAGATCAAGGATGCGGATGCATTTTCTGTCGAAACGGACGGAACGACCTTTTCGGGCATTGCCGATAAGCTGAACGTAGAACGTGTCAAGCTGCTCTATGTCAACCAGTATTCCAACGGCTGTACCATTCTGCAACCCGTTTTCAACCTCATGGGTACGGCAGAAAACGATACAGGCATTGCCGAATTCTCCGCAAAAATCATCGCCATCCCAAAAAAGTACACCTACGAAGACGATTAAACACAGAAAGGACCATTTGAAACATGAAAAAGAAACGCAAACTCATTATCCTTACCGCAGTGATACTTTTGGTGGTGGTCGCCACGGTTACCGTCCTGCTGGTTTTTAACCGAAGCGACCGCATCCGTGCATTTCGGGTGGAGAGAATCGAGGTTGGAGGATATGAACTGACCCGGTGGGAATCGATCAGATTCATCTATCTGTTCAACACCGCCGAGTACAAAGGGGAAGGCATCGGCGACGGCGGTACGGCAGAATATATGTTTTACGTTTGGAACCGCGACGACTCCTTTATGATCGTCCGTGAGTTT
>JAFQII010000206.1 GCA_017397605.1 Clostridia bacterium | reverse complement strand
TATCTCATTCCTCACTTAACATGTCCATAAGCAGACGGTTTACAAACTCCGAGATGCTCTTGCAGCCGTAATTCCCCAGAAAATAATCACCGTTGCCCGTTCTGTCAAAAAAGACGGGATTGCCCATAATGAGGCAGTATTGATCGATATTGCCCTCGGGATAGTACATAAACGCAATATCATCACAATAGTATCCGCCTGCCATGGGAACGGTAAAACCGTTGAGATACACGCCGACTCTGTAATTGTGTGTCGGCGGCTGGTGCTCATCATCTTGCGCGATAAAAAAGTCTTGACAGCGTGTTCTCAACTCTGCAATCAGCTCGGGATGATTTTGTTCGTCAATGCGCAGCCGCGCAACGATCTCTTGTGTTTCCTCGCTCCACAATTCAATCACGATATTCGGACAGAGCTTATCGTATTTGATGTGACCGACCTGCCCATAACCAAAGTCGTCTGACAAGAAGGTCGTTACTTTTGCGTTTTCGCCTTTGGAGATATTCTCCGCACGGTTAAGCCTTCTGTCTTCGCCCACGGCTTTAAAGTAATATACGTCACCCGTCGTGTCCGAAAACGCCGTGCTTGTGCCGTCCAGCACATAGACCTTGTGAAAATACTCCGCAAGCTCGTCAAGCTCGCTTTCCGACATGTAAGACGCATCCGAGAGCACAATTCTGTCGTGATGCTCGGCATCCATGCCCGTTCTTGCAACCGCGCACGCGCTGTTTAATACCTCAATGCGCTTGTACATCGCCCAAAGCATCTCGGCTTTGAAATCAAAACTGTATGCCTTGTCCACTTCGCCCAAGTCAAAACCGCCGAAGCATGCGTAGTAGTCCTCGCTGCCATAAAAGGGAAGTCCGTAGTACGTCGAGACACTTCCGTCCAGACTGCGCACACGGATGACATCGTAGTTCTCAAACAATGCCTTGGTGTCGTTGATCAGATACTCGATCTCCTCGGACGTGAGCGAAAACCACTCGCCGTTTTCGCGGCGTTCGGCAAAATCGGATATCTGCTCCTGGCTGTAGATCGTGACGGTCTTTTTGCCGTCCTCTTCGTGCACAAAACAGTACTCGCCAAACCGTCCGTCCATCGCTTCGCCCGGCGTTTCCGTATCATGCGAAACATCGCCGCTTTCTTCCTGCATAGGAACAGAGATGTCAAACGAAACGTCATCATCGCTGCTTTCTTCCGACGGTGCGGAAGCGGTTTGGTCTGCAACACTCTCCTGCTCGATAGAGCTTGCCGCGGAACTTTCGGCGAGACTTTCGTCCGCCGCGGCGTGACAGCCGCAGAGCAAAAGGAGAAGTGCAAATAATAAGAGCAAGTTTTTCATATCAGTCACCGTACTTTACCAATGATGTGATTGCGCCGATCGCGTAGATCTCGCCTTTCAAATGCTCGGGCCAGACAAGCTCATCCTCGGTGGTATAATAAATTTCCGGTGTATTGAAATTAGCTTCTCCGTCGGGGCTGATCAGTTTTCCGAGTGTCGTGTATGTCGCAACGACCTCGTCGCGGTCGTTGTAGATGAGCCAAGTGCAGGCTACGTGAAGATTTGTGCCGTCTTTGGAGTTGTTTCTGTATCCGCAATCTGCCATGATCATCGGGTAATACGTATAATCCCCGTTTTGCTCGACCAATTCTTCAACAGGGAATTTCACTTCCTCCAATCCGCCGAACACAAACTCAAAGTCGTTGATGTACATCCTTGCGTCTGTTTCTTCCACGGCGAAATCGTACTCAAACTTGTCAAACTTCATCTTTGGCTGAAAGATAAAGAAATGCTTGTGTCCCGATGCAAACTGATCAAATTCCTGCGTCTCGGTGTACAAGACGTTGCCGTCTGCATCCAGGCAGGTACCTGTGACGGAAATGACGTAATTGACCTCGGTTTTGTTCTCGATGTTCAAAACGACGAGGTCGT
Organism: Clostridia bacterium; assembly: GCA_017397605.1. GTDB lineage: Bacteria > Bacillota > Clostridia > Oscillospirales > CAG-382 > Coliplasma. Next base: position 1,526 of record JAFQII010000206.1, on the reverse strand, counting down.
TTCCCTCATATGTGTATTTCTTGTCCTTGACGACAAAATTGCCGCTCGGCGCTTGGCTGCTGTCGCCGTCGGTGCTCAGTTCGGGAATGTAAACCGATTCATTGTCATAGCTTTCGATCGGATCGACGTTGCCCGAGATTTCTTCCTCTTGCTTGCATCCCGCAAAGGTGCAAAAAGACAGTGCTGTTATCAAAATCAGTATCCATACTTTTTTCATACTTATGACCATTCCTTTCGTAGCCCGCATGGCGGGCGGTTGTGAATTGCTCAATTACGTACCGATGACATCCATTCGCGGAACTCCTCGACGGTCATCGCATCCATCGGAATCACGATCAAGGTCAAGCCTTTTTGGATATGCTCGGGCCACGTGGAACGGTCGGTTTTCAGTTCCCCGGTGGTTCTGTAGATCTCGACGCCCATACCGGTTGCAGTGTCGGCGGGGATTTCTTGATACCCCAAAGGTTGGATGCACAGCACATTGCCGTTACCGTCGATTGCAACGACCGTGGATTTGACATGAAACGTCGTGCCGCTCTCGTTGAAAAGCCCCCACTTGGTATACAAAACGTTTTCGATGACGTCGGGTTTTTCGAGATTCGGCTCGGGCCAGACCTGGTAGTCGGCATGGTCAAAATCCCATTCGACTTGCTTGATCGTGGACAACCTTGGTTCACCCGCAAACTCCTCGTACGAAAGGGTATACGAAAACGACGCAAACGCAGTTTCGGGGCAAAACAGAAAATACCTCTGATACCCCGACACAAAGTCGCAAAAAGTCTGCGTTTCCGTTTTCAATACTTTGCCGTCTTTATCGAGATAGGTACCGTTGACCGTCAGCGTATAGTCTTTGTCCGTCTCGTTTTTGATACTTACAAGCGCGACGTTGTTTTTGCCATAGGTGTAGATCTTGTCCTTGACGACAAAACCGCTTGTATCTTGTTCCTCGCTTGTATCCGTTCCTTCGGGAAGATAAACGGACTCGTTGTCATAGCTTTCCACGGGGTCGGACGCGAGGATGATGCTTGACTCTTCCTGCACTTGCTTGCACCCCGACAACAAAACCGCAAGCAAAAGAACACATGCGAACCCGCGTCTCATCTCTTGACACCGCCCAAGGCGTAAATATACGCATCCTCCAAGGTTGGAGCAACCGGGGCGGAAGATTCAAACAGAGGCTTTTCTGCGACGTAACGGACGCAAGGCATGCCGTCCACGTATGCGACGGAAGTGACCACCGTATCCTTGCGCAGCTGCTCTTCTTGGGCCGGCGTGCCCGTGTGCTCGTACAGCTTGCCTTCCACACGGTTGATAAACGTGTTTTTCTCGCCGAGATACTTGACTTCACCTTGTTCCAAAACACAGATGCTGTTGCAAAGATGCTCAATGTCGGCAGTAATATGCGTGGAAAAGATAATCGTTCTCTCCATTGCAATTTTGGAAAGCAGATTCAAAAAGTACAGTCTCTCTTCGGGGTCCAGTCCCGTCGTCGGCTCGTCGATGATCAATACCTTGGGGTCGCCGAT
>JAFQII010000021.1 GCA_017397605.1 Clostridia bacterium | reverse complement strand
TATGTTATCATCGCAGTCGCTGTAATCGCGGCGGTTGCTGTTGTGATCCTTGTACTCAAAAAGAAAAAATAAAAAACAGAAAGGTATCAAAGCTATGAAAAAGCTTTCTCTCCTGTTGGCGGCACTGATGGTTCTTTGCTGCTTTGCACTCGCATCCTGCGGTGAGGCCGAAGAGTCCTCCGCTCCCGCAACGTCTTCTACCGTAGAGACTTCTTCCGAAGCACCCGTTTCCTCCGAGGAAGAAGCGTCCTCTGAGGAAGAGGCATCTTCCGAGGCAGAGTCCTCCGAGGAAGTTGTCGAGGGCCCCATCGTTTCCGAAGCATCTATGTTCTGGGTTACCCATTTCAATGACGGTGCATCCGAGGGCGCAGGCGCGATCTTTACCGAATCCGACACCGCAGGCGGCTGGTGGATCCACGTCGCATTTGCACCCGCGACGGTTGAGGGCGTTGAGAGCGTATACGAGATCGTCGCGCTGACCAACGGTTTGGCTGACGGCTCCGCAGCGGCTGTTGAAGTTCCCGAAGGCGGCTTTGTCTGGGCGATCAACACCGGCAACGACTACATCTCGCTCGGCATGGGCGACACCGACTATACCAGCCCCAACTGCAGCGGCATGGTTTCGCAGGCATCTTTGTGGGCAGTCGGCGATAAGATCCAGATTCTCGGCGTTGACCTGGAAGGTTTGACCGTTCCCACCGAGACTCCCGATGTCAACTGGTACGACGACGCTTACGTCTGCACCGCTACCTGGGCATTGGTAACCGAATAATTTTTGCAAACAAAAGGAGCGAACCGCGTTCGCTCCTTCCTTTTTTTGATATGTGTTTTTAATTGATTTCCGCGTATGCACCGTTGAGGATGGGCGCGGAATACGTTTCGTAATTGGCACTGTCAATTTCGCCGTTGCCTGCGCCTTCGCCGTAGACGGTGACGCGGTCGCCCTCGGTGAGGTTTTGCACGTCGCCCAAGAAGCAGTTGCGGACGAGGATCTCGTATTTGCCGTCCATGGAGGTGCAGAGGTAATAGGTGATGTAGTCCGTATAACTGTCGTCGAACGCCGTGATCTTTTTGATGACGCGCAGATCCATTGTGACAAATTTGTCCTCAAAGCTGTCCGCCGCGCGGTAATACGTCTCGGGCGAGACCGTTTCGCAGGCGGCAACGTACTCTTCGTACGTCAGCGAATCGTCCACGGGCGAGCCCTCAAACATCCCCGCGATCAGCCCGAACCCGCCGTAAGAGATCCCGACCGTGTACAGCGCAAATAAAACGCCAAACAGGATCTTTGCCCACTTTTTATGCGGGGAGGTGACCAGCAGGCAAATGCCCACGATCGGAAAGATAAACAGCATGAGCAGAATAAACCACCAGCTGTGATACCATTCCACAAACGTGACTCTGCCCGTGCCTGAGCTCTTTTGCTTTTTGATCTTGACGGGCTTGCGGTTGCCCGCGCGCATATCCTCGGGGCAGACCTTGCCGCAGATCGGACAGTTGAGCGAAGCAAAAAAGCACTCGCAGTCGGGGCATTTGTTGAGATCGGGGCGGTCGATGACCGAGTTGGGGTCATGTGCGCCGAGCATTCTTCCCATGTGTATTTCCTCCCTTTTTGACCTTTTTGTCAGTATATCACAGAGGGAGAAAAATGTCAATCCGCATTTTTGTTCATTTTCTTTTCAAAAAATCCCAAAAACCTATTTACAAATCGAAAAATTCATTATATAATAGAAATAGCTTAGATTTTGCCGAAGACGGGGATGGTTGTATGATTTTTCGCCGCAAGCAAAATACACATAAACTTTACGCCGAGAATGTTTTGTCGGCTTTTTGAGACGCGCCTTGTTTGGACTCGGCGTGTTATTCTTTTTTTGGAGGATGACGCATGAAACTGTTGGAAGAAAAGATTCTTCGCGAAGGCCGTATCGGCGCGGGCGATGTGCTCAAGGTGGACTGCTTTCTCAACCACCGCATCGACGTGGCGTTTTTGTCCGAGCTGGGCAAGGAGTTCTACCGCCTTTATAAGGACGAGGGGATCAACAAGATTTTGACGATCGAGGCATCGGGTATCGGCATCGCCTGCCTGACCGCATTGCATTTTGACTGCCCCGTGGTATTTGCAAAGAAGACCAAGACCAACAATATTTATGCAGACGTCTACACCGCAGAAGTGTATTCCTATACGCATCAGCGCTCGTACGACATCGTCGTGTCCAAGGACTTTTTGAGTGAAGGCGACCGCGTGCTGATCATCGACGACTTTTTGGCAAAGGGCAGTGCATTGAACGCGCTCATCAAGCTCATCCGCGACGCGGGCGCCACTCCTATCGGTGCAGGTATTGTCATCGAAAAAGCGTTTCAGGACGTCGGAAAGCAGATTCGTGAGGAAGGCTTCCGCGTAGAGTCGCTGGCGCGCATCGCTTCCATGTCGCAGGCGGAAGGCATCAAGTTTGTTGATTAAGAAAATAAAAAACAAAATAAAAAACAAAAAACAAAGAGAGGTAATTTCCCATGTAAAGACTCCTTTCACT
>JAFQII010000205.1 GCA_017397605.1 Clostridia bacterium | reverse complement strand
CGCCGTCTCCTGCAAGGGGGTCAAGGACTCCAGCACAAAGTCGCGCAGAGCACAAAACAGCTCGTACTCCAGCGCGCAGTCGCGTTCCCTCGCGCCCAAGACCTTGGACTCCATCTCCTTGAGCTCGGGCGTAACAAATCGCTCGCCCGTCGTCAGCGTCTGACGGCGGATGTAGTCCTCGGGAACTTGGTTCATAAAGGACTTGGAAACCTCGATATAATAACCGAACACGCGGTTATATCCGATCTTGAGCGTGCGGATGCCCGTGCGCTCGCGCTCGGTTTCTTCGATCTTGGTGATCCAGCTCTTGCCGTCGTCCAGCATCATGCGAAGCTCGTCCACGGCGGCGTTACAGCCCGGCTTGATGATTCCGCCCTCTTTGACGGTAAGTGCGGGCTCCTCGGAAATGGTCTTTTCGATCGCGTCGGCGACCGCTTGCATCTCGTCCATACGGCCAAACAGGTCGACGAGACGTTTTGCTTTGCAGTACATCAGCTTTTCGCGGATCTGCGGAATCAGCTTGAGCGTACGCTCCAGCGCTTTGAGATCGCGCGCATTCGCCGTGCCGTAAGCAAGCTTGGTCGAAAGACGCTCGATGTCCACGGTAGAGCGCAACAGCGACATCAGTTCTTCTCTTGCGATCGAGTCGTCAAACAGCGCCTGCACCGCCTCCTGACGCGTTTTGATCGCAACGCAGTTGGTCAGCGGTTTTTCCAGCCATTTTTTGAGCAATCTCGCGCCTGCCGCCGTACGGGTGCGGTCAACCGCCCAGAGCAGACTGCCCTTTCGTTCGCCGCTTCTGAGCGTCTCGCACAGCTCCAGATTGCGTCTGGAAAAGCTGTCGATCCCCAAAAACGTCTCCGCCTCGTAATACTGCGGTTTTTGCATATAATGCAAGTCGGTGCGCTGGGTGTTCTGAAGCAAGCGCAACAGCGCACCCACCGCGATATCCGCATAGGGGTAGTCCGCGTTCGGTTCGCCGTACAGCGCTTTGTATGCCGCATAGGCGTTTTCTTTTTCAAAATCCGCTTCGGCAAGCTCGGTCAACAGCGCCATGTAGCGGTCGGACAGCATGGTCAAAAACGGCATGTCCGCCGTCGGCGCGTGCACGATCTCGCGGGGCGCAAACGCCGCCGTCTCGGCGACCAGCAATTCCTTTGCTCTGCCACCCAGAATTTCGGTCGCGTGCACCTCGCCCGTCGAAACGTCCGCAAACGCAAGCCCAAAGCCCGTTGCGCAAGTATGTATACAGCAGATGTAGTTGTTTTCTTTTTCGCGCAGGAAGTTGCCCTCAAACACCGTGCCGGGCGTCACGATGCGCGTAACACCGCGCTTGACAAGCCCTTTGGCGGTGGCGGGGTCTTCCAGTTGCTCGACAATTGCAACGCGGTAGCCCTTGGCGACCAGACGCGCGAGGTATTGATCGAGTGCATGATGCGGAACGCCGCACATCGGTGCGCGTTCGGGCAGACCGCAGTCCTTGCCCGTCAGCACCAATTCCAACTCCATCGACGCCGTCTTGGCGTCCTCAAAAAACATCTCGTAAAAGTCGCCGAGACGCATCATCACGATACAATCGGGATGTTGTGCTTTGAATTCATTGTATTGTTGCATCATCGGTGACAGTGCCATAGCGTGTTTCTCCCAAAAAAGTTTTGTTTATCAGTGGCAAGAGCTGCAGGAAGAGCAGTTGCCCGAGCATCCGCCTGCGTCCTCGGGACGGACAACGGACATCAGACCGCGGTTGATGCCGTCAAGAATCATGTTGATCTCTTGCTCGGCGTTCTGTACGGCGATCATGTTTTCGTTGCGCATGATCTCGTCGTAGAGGTCCTTGAGTCTCACGGTGATCTCGCCGATCAAGGCATCGTCGCGCTCTTCCTTTGCGCCCTCATCGCGCAAAAGCTGTGCTTCTACGTTGTATTTGTTGATCAGTGCGACCAGTCTGCCGTCGGACATATACATTTCTTTTGCGTTGAGGTAACGCGTCACGGGCTCGCTGTCGCGGAAGGTGTTCAAAAAGTTTTCCAGTGCAATTCTCAGTTCTTCGTTCATTTCTTGAGTTCTCCTACTAATTTGTATTGTTTTGCGGATTTGATTTCTACGTTGATAAACGTGCCTGCGGGGACGTCTGCGTCAAACGCGACAATCTTGTTTTGCGAGCTTCTGCCGACAAAATTTCCGTCGGACAGCACACGCAAGGTCTTGCCGACGTACGCGTCATTTTTGGTCTGCGCAATCGCGTCCTGGATGTCGGACAGATACTGAAAACGCCGTACCTGCTCCTCGTGCGGAATCCTGCCGACCATTTTTTCGGCGACCGTGCCCTTGCGCGGGGAATAAATAAAGGTGTACAGCATGTCAAAGCCGACCGTTTTGACCAGCTCGACGGTGTCCAGAAATTCCGATTCCGTCTCGGTCGGAAAGCCCACGATCACGTCCGAGGTGATCGCCGCATCGGGGAGCATCTCCTTGATGCGCATGGCTTTTTCGAGGTATTGCTCACGGTTATACTTGCGGTTCATCGCGTGCAGAATGCGGTCGTTGCCCGACTGGAACGGCAAGTGAAAATGCCTTGCCACGCGCGGGTGCTGTGCCATGACCTGCACCAGCTCCGCCGATGCGTCCTTGGGATGCGAAGTCATAAACCGCACCCAATATTCGCCGTCAAACGACGCGCACGCCGAAAGCAGCTCGGGAAACGTCTTGTCCCCTCGGTATGAGTTGACATTCTGTCCCAACAGCATGATGTCCTTGTAGCCGCCGTCCACCAGCGAGCGCATTTCCCCCAGCACGTCTGCCGACGCGCGGCTTCTCTCGTGTCCGCGCACATACGGAACGATGCAGTACGAGCAAAAGTTGTTGCATCCGTACATAACCGAAACACGCGCTTTGTAGTCGCTGTCGCGGAACACGGGCGTTCCCTCGGTGATTACGCCGAACTCACCGTGCGGTGCATCGGTGACATACTGCTTTTGCTTGCGGCTGTTCAAGGCATTTTGCACGATCTCGGGCACGCGGTGATGCATATCCGTGCCAAACAAAAAGTCCACAAACGGGTAGCTTTTTTGCAACAGCTCCTGACGGTGCTGTTCCTGCGCCATACATCCGCACATGCCGATCAGCATGGACGGGCGTTTTTCTTTTTCTTTTTTCATCGAGCCGATCACGCCCAATACACGTTGCTCCGCGTGCTCGCGGATCGCGCAGGTATTGAGAATCACGATGTCCGCCTCGGTCAGCTCGTCCGTCGGTGTGTAGCCGCACGCGACCAAAGCGCCCATGATGCGTTCGCCGTCGGCTTCATTCTGCTGACAGCCAAAGGTGCGCACCAGCGCTTTCTTGCCCGCAAGGGTGTCGCATAAGGATGCGGCGATGTGTTGTTGTAAAAAGATTTGTTCGTTGGAAATATTCATACGTCAAAAATACGTGGCGACACAACTTAATCTGCCCATCAACTCTTTTGCGTTTTCAAACGTGTCGCGCACGACCTTGCCGACGCCTGCGGTTGCGTGTACAAACTCGCCGTTGCCGAGGTACATTGCCACATGTCCCGGGAAAAACAGCATGTCGCCCGGTTTTGCTTCTTCCAAGGAAATCTTGCGCAGGTGATCGTTTTTGTCAAAATCCGCGTCGCGCCAGACCGTCAGTCCGTTGAGACGGTATGCCATAAACACCAGTCCCGAGCAGTCGATGCCCGCGTGCGTTCTGCCGCCCCAGCGGTACTGCGTGCCGAGGTATTCCAGCGCCTCGCGCACCAGACCTGCGCGCAATTCTTCCTCACTGCCCAAACCCGACGGAAGGGGACGCACGTGCTGTTTGTGAACGTACCACGCGCGTTTGGAAGGCAAGACCGCAACGCCGTAACGCGGAATCTCATGTGAGTATCCCACATCCACGCGTGCACCGCGCGGCAAGACCATCATCGGACGGAAATGGTTGCGCGGCTCGGGCAAAAGATCGGCTTGCGGCACGCAAACGATGCGGTTGGGCGCGTGCAAGGGCTCGATCAGCGCACGGCGCTCCACGTAGCCTTCGTAGCCGTAATCGGTGCGGATCTTTGCGTATGCGCCGACCTCTTCCAAAATTTCACACTCGTCTCCGTAGATCACCTCATCGACCTGCTCGCTCATCAGATCGGGCTCGGCTGATACGGAAGCCAAGGGGTAACAAACCATGTACGTCATAAGTCGCCTCCAAAAAATAAGTTATCTGCATGCGTCGGATACGGCTTTTGCCACCGCATCGCAGACGCGCTCGTCAAATGCGTCGGGCAAAATGCACTCCGCACACAATTCTTCGTCACTTACAAGGCCCGCCAGCGCATACGCGGCGGCAACCTTCATGTCTTCGGTAATTTGCTTTGCACGTGCGTCCAGCGCGCCGCGGAACACGCCGGGGAACGCCAGCACGTTGTTGACCTGGTTGGGGAAATCGCTTCTGCCCGTACCGACCACCAGCGCGCCTGCGGCTTTTGCCTCGTCGGGAAAAATCTCGGGCGTGGGGTTTGCCATCGCAAACACGATCGCACCCCTGTTCATGGTGCTGACCATTTCGGGCTTCAGCACGCCTGCCGCGGACACGCCGACAAACACGTCTGCGCCCGCAACCGCTTCCGCAAGGCCTCCGCGCTTGTGTGCACGGTTGGTGCCGATGACCAAGCGCGCACGCTCGGCGTCCAAGCCTTCCATGCCCTCATACAAAATACCCTGCTTATCACAGTATATGACATCGTGTGCGCCGAGGTTTATGAGCATACGCCCGATGGCGATGCCTGCCGCACCCGCACCGCAGACGGTAACGGTCACGTCCTCGATCTTTTTGCCTGCCACCTTGAGCGCATTCAAAACACCTGCGGCGACCACGATCGCCGTGCCGTGCTGATCATCGTGGAAAATCGGAATATCCGACACCTCTTTGAGCCTGCGCTCGATCTCAAAGCAGCGCGGTGCGGAAATATCCTCCAGATTGACACCGCCGAACGAGCCCAGAAGCAGCTCTACCGTGCGGACAAACTCATCCGTATCCTTGGAGCGGATACAAAGCGGAATGGCATCCACGTTTCCAAACTCTTTAAACAACAGGCACTTGCCCTCCATGACGGGCATGCCCGCCTCGGGTCCGATGTCTCCCAAGCCCAGCACCGCGCTGCCGTCCGTAATCACGGCAACGGTGTTGTGACGGCGCGTCAAGGCGTAGGATTTTTGAACGTCTTTTTGAATCTCCAGGCACGGTTCTGCCACGCCGGGCGTATAAGCAAGCGCCAGTTCCTCGCGCGTGCGCGCATGGGTACGGGGCGCGATCTCGATCTTGCCCTGCCACTCATAATGCTTTTGGAGAGATTCTTTGCGGATGTCACTCATGGAAAAATGCCTTCTTGATTTACAAAAATTTTCTGTTATGGTTCAAACCGTTTTTGCAGACACTACCGATAAACAAAGTAAACAAGGAGATGATTTTTGATGCAAAAACGTTTTTTGTCGATTGGTATCGCGTTTATTTTGCTCATTTGCACATGCACGATACCCGCATTTGCGCAAACGCACAATTGGTTTTTTAAGCCGAACGGAAACAACACACCCGAACTGCTCGGAGGAGACAATATCTGGAAAGAGTACGGCGCGATCGCGCTGAACGAATCGGGCGAAAAAGTGCTCTATCTCACGTTTGACGCGGGGTACGAAAACGGCAACGTGGCAAAAACGCTGGACGTTTTGCAAAAACATGACGCAAAAGCGGCGTTTTTTATCCTGCCGGGGCTGATCAAGCACAATCCCGAAATCGTCACGCGTATGGCAGACGAAGGGCATTTGGTCTGCAACCACAGCACCACGCACGGCAACATGTCGCACATCACCGATGCGTCCGCGTTTGAAAAAGAGCTGCGCGGGATCGAGAACGCTTACACCGAGCTGACGGGCAAACAGCTTGCCCCGTATTTTCGACCGCCCGAGGGCAGTTTTTCGGAAAACACGCTCGCGTTTTGCAAGCAATTCGGCTACACGCCCGTGTTCTGGTCGTATGCCTACGCCGATTGGGACAACAACAATCAGATGAGCCCCGACAAGGCGTTCGAAAAACTACTTGCCAATCTGCATCCGGGCGAGGTGCTGTTACTGCACCCCAATTCCGCGACCAATGCGGCGATTCTGGACGATTTTTTAACCGAAGCAAAGAATCGCGGCTACCGTTTCGGCACGCTGGACGAGTTCCCTGCAGAGACGGCATCCGTGCAGATCGACGATCTCAAGGAGCAAGGTCTGGTTTTTTGCGAAAACAGAAACGCGGGCAAGTTCATCGCGCTCACCTTTGACGACGGTCCGCACCAAACGCAGACGGACGAGATTCTCGCCGTTTTGCAAAAATACGGCGTCAAAGCAACGTTTTTTCCGATCGGGCAAAACATTGCCGCGCATCCGGACGTCACACGGCGCGTGCATCAGGCGGGGCACGAGATCGGCAACCACACCTACACGCATGCGGCAGTTTCCAAGCTGACCGATGACAGGCTCACAGAGGAGCTCGACGCAACCGCGGCACTGCTCAAAGAACAATGCGGTATCACGCCGACCGTCTTTCGGCCGCCGGGCGGCGACATCAGCGAGGGCGCGGTGCGCCTTGTCAACGCACTCGGCTATCGCTATGTCCTTTGGTCGTGGCGCGTGGATACGCGCGACTGGGCTTCCGTTTCGGTCGACTCGGTCATAAAGACCGTGCTTGACAACGTGCGCGACGGCGACGTCATTCTATTTCACGACTACGTCGCAGGCGTCAGCCCGACCGCAAAGGCGCTGGAAACGCTCATTCCCGCCCTGCGCGCACGCGGCTACGAATTCGTGACCGTCTCCGAGCTTGCGGCAATGTAAAATCTATCATATTATTTTATCACAAAATATGACATTCGTCAAGTAAAAACCACCCGAAAACGCGCGTTTTCGGGTGGTGCTTTTGATTATTTCTTTTCGAGAGAAATGACGATCTTGCGGTCTGCGCCCTCGCCTACGGAATAGGTGGTCACGCCCTCGATCTCCTGACATGCGGCATGCACGATGCGGCGCTCGTAAGCGGACATCGGATCAAGCGCAAAGGAGCGGTGGTAACGAAGCACCTTTTCCGCCATACGGTGCGCGATGCCCTTGAGCGTCTCGGCACGTTTTGCGCGGTAGCCCTGCGCATCGACGGACACGCGGTAATAACCGGGTCTGCCGAGGTTTGCGGACAGCGTCGCAAGGTACTGAACGGAATCCAGCACGTCGCCGCGTCTGCCGATGAGAGCGCCCAAGCCCTCGCCGACTACGTTGAGGCTGACTTCCTCGTCTGTTTCGGACACGACCTCTACAGACGCGTTGAGTCTCATATTTTCGATCAATTTCTCCAAAAACTCTACCGCACGGATCGCGGGAGTCTCCGGCACAAACACGCGAACCTTTGCTTCGGTTGCGCCGATGCCGAACAAGCCCTTTTTGCCTTCGTCAAGCACCTCGTGCTGAACCTGCTCGGGTGTCTTGCCAAGCTCAGCCGCGCCCGCTTCCACTGCCAAAGCAACGGTCTTGCCGGTCGCAATAACTTCTCTTAACATATTCTTTTTCCTCATTCTTCAGAATCATCGTCTGCGGAAAGCATCTCAATCTTGGTCGGCTTGCGGTAAGGCAGGTCTGCCTTCTTTTTGCCGTCCGCCTTGGGACGCGCGCTTTCGATACGCGGTGCGGCGCCTGTGCCCTGCACCTCAAGATCTGCATAGCTGTCGTCGTCCTCGTCCACCTCGATGGTGATGACCTTTTTCTTTTTGGTCTTTTCCTTGCTCTTGAGCTCGCGGACTGCCGCTTCCATCTCCTCTTCGGTCAGCTTGGGGACAGGCCAGAGCTTGTTGACGATCGGCGTCTTGGCCATGGAGATCAGCGTACGCCAGATCCAGTACGCACCGATCGCCGCAGGGAACTGCAACGTAAACACCGCGGAGATCAAAGGCATACCGACGGACATAAACAAGCCCTGTCCGACGGGGTTGCCGTTGGCATCCGTCTGCACGTTGGTCTGGAATCTGGTCATCAGCTTGTGGCTCAGGAAAGAGGTCAAAAAGACCAAAAGCGGGATCAGCAAAAGGATCCAGTCGCGCCAGGTATCGTTGTCCGAGAAGGACGGCGTTGCCAGCAGGTTGATGCCCAAAAACGAGAAGCTGGGGATCATATCCTCAAATTTCTCTCCGTTTTCGGTAGAATGAAGCGGAAACAGCTCCGCATCGTACTCTGCGTCCAGAGCACCCTGCTCCTTGAGGCTCGCTACGTAATCCTCGCCGAAATTGCAGATGATATCGGCAGAAGCAAGCTCACGGTATCCCGCAGCCTTTTCTGCCATCGTGTATTTTTCAAACCCGTTGGCATAGGTGTCGCGCTTCTGGTCTTTTTCGAGCTGGGTATAACCGAGCTGCGTGAGCTTCTCGATCAAAAGGTCGTTTGCCTCTTTTGCGGCTTCGTTATCTTTTACAAGATGCTCGCGGATGTTTTCAACATAATCAAAGGTGTACTGCGCAAACATTTCGTGGAACGCAGTTTCCTCATTGTAATTCTCGTGCTGTTCGATGACAGTCGTTTCGATCTGCGTGACCGCGCTGTCGGAGAAGTCGGACGAATACTGCACGGGATAACGGACGATCGCAAACAAGATAAAAATCAACGGCAGCTGGATCAGCAAAGGCAAACAGCCGGAAAACGGATTGTATCCCTCCTGCTGGCGCATTTCCTGCAGTTCCTGCTGCATTTTTTGCTGAGTGACGCGGTCGGTTCTGCCCGCGTACTTGTCCATGATCGCTTTTTCCTTCGGGCGGATCTTTGCCATTGCGATAGAAGATTTTTGCTGCTTGATCGCAAGCGGAAACAAAATCAACTCAAACGCCAACGCAAAGAAAAACAAACCAAACAGATACGAGTTGCCCGAAATGAAGACACACGCCTTCATAATGTAACTGAAAGGCAGGTAGATCAGACTCATGTTGTAATTTGATACCTCTCATTATTTGGGTGCACGTTTCTTCCGTGTCCGCTCGGGGACGGGGTCATACCCAAATCCGCCCAGCGGATTGCAACGCAAAAGCCGCCTGACAGCCAAAAAAATGCCGACGAACACCCCTCGTTTTTCGATCGCTTCGATCGCATACTGGGAACACGTCGGCACATAGCGGCAACATGGCGGTAATGCCGGAGAAATATGCTTTTGGTAAAAACGTATCAGTCCTATACAAATACGTTTCATTTCGAATCCTCAAGAAGGGTTGCCTTGCCCAATAAATACCCAAGCTCGTCGCGGATCACGGTGAAATCTGCGTCGACCGCGGGTTGCTTTGCAACGATGACGATCAGTTTTCCGTTCTTAAGATTCGGCAGGTAGTAGCGGTAAGCCTCACGCAAATGCCGTTTGACACGGTTGCGCACCACGGCCTTGCCGCGTTTTTTGGAAACAGTAATACCGAGCAAGGTACGGTCTCTGTCACGACCCGACAACACATACAGCACCATCGTCGACGAACCATAGCTCTTGCCCTTGCGATATGCGCGGGTAAACAAATGGTTCAATTTCAGAGGGTACAGCTTGTACTTTTTGCCGTTCATGCCGCAAACCGCCTTGCTCGGAAATATACAGACCAAAACTCAATAGGTCAGCTGATATCTGCCCTTTGCGCGTCTTCTCTTGAGAACCTTTCTGCCGTTTGCAGTTGCCATTCTCTTGCGGAAGCCGTGCTCCTTCATTCTGTGTCTCTTTTTGGGCTGGTACGTACGTTTCATGTTTATTTACACCTCCATGTCCGGTAATTTCTATCCGCGCTCACCGTCGGCGCAAAATGGCTGCTCATGCCGATTTCAAAGGAAATGGCATAGGAGTGCCAATAAATATTATTACCACAGTTTTATCCTTTTGTCAAGTAGAAATGCGAATTTTTTTGAAGAAAATGCGTTTTTTGGCAGTTTTTAGCGCTTTTTTGCTTTGACGACCAAAACCGCCGCAACCGCAACAACGATCAAGACCGCCGCCGCAAGCAATATCGGAATCAGCAAGCCGTTTTCGCCGTCCTCGGATTCGCTCTCCGTCTCGGAAACAGCCGGTTCGGCAGAGGGCGTTTCGGAAGAAGCCTCTTCGCTGCTTTCCGCCTCGCTCGATTCCTCTACGCTTTCCTCGGTCGGATAACGGTCGGAGAGCTTTTGCGCCAACAGCTTGTCCAAAAGGCCTTCCATCTGGAACGCAGTGTTCCAGATGCCGTGACCCGCGCCTTGGTAGATCGTATACTCAACCTTGGTTCCGCCCGCCTCTTTGATCGCATCGACGGTCTGCGTTGAGCCGGAGATCGGAACAGCCGTGTCCGCGTCTCCGTGGAAGACGTACAAGGGCGTATCCTTGAGAGATTCACCCTGCGAGGGGTCACCCCCGCCGCAAACGGGAATGCCTGCCGCAAAATAATCGTTGTGGCGCATCATCAGATCCCAAGTGCCGAATCCGCCCATCGAAATGCCCGCCGCGTAAATGCGGGCGGAATCCACGGAAAACTCCTCTTCCAGCGATTGCAACAGCTCCACGACAGCCTTTAACTCGTTGGACTCGGGAACGGCGTCAATGGAATACGCGCCGTTTGCCCAGGGGGTATCCACCCACTGGTGATTTGCGGGGCACTGGGGCGCGACGATGATGCACTCGGGCATATTGTCGTGCAGATACTGCACGCAATGGAAAAACTGCAGCTCATTGTCGTTGCCGCGTTCGCCCGCACCGTGCAAAAAGACCAGCATGGGATACGTTTTGGTCTCGTCGTAGTTTTCGGGCAAGATCAGACGGTACGGCAACACGGTGTCCGCGTTTTCGTACGTGCGCTTCTCCGATGTATTGATGTCTCCCGCAAGTACCGAAAGCGGCATGCAAAGCAAAACAGCCGCAAGCAGGATGCAAAACAGTTTTTTCATATCACGGTTCTCCTATTACTTCCTATTTTTATATAGAATACCACACAAACGCGTTTTTTGCAAGACATCACGACAATTTCCCTCCGAAAAGTGCAAAAAGAATGGTTTTCCTGCCGTTTGTTCATACCGTGTTCACATGTTACATTTATAATGGTTCACAAAGAATTTACATTTTTGCTTAACGAGGCGCATATGCTGTCCCGAATCCGATCATGGCTTTGCGCCCGACGGCGTATCCTTTTGTTTCTGTGCGGCGTTTTCGGCGCGTACCTTTTGATGTTTGCGCTGGGCATCACCTGCCCGATCAAATTTCTCACGGGCGTTTCCTGCCCCGGGTGCGGACTGACGCGCGCATGCGTTTCTGCGCTGTGCCTGCGTTTTGCGGACGCGTTTTCGTACCATCCGCTGTTCTGGCTCGTGCCGGTCGCGCTGGTTCTGCTCGCGCTGGAAAAACGCTCGCGTGTGTGCCGCATCGCATTTTATTCGATCGTTGGCATCGCAATCGCCGTTTATGCCGTGCGCATGGCGGACCCGTCGGACACCGTCGTCGTGTTTGCGCCCCAAGACGGTGCGCTCGTACGCGCGGCGGAACACATCCTATCCCTGCTAAAAAATTAAAAATATAAATTCAAGGAGATTTTCAATGGTTGCACACATCAAGACCGACCGCGGCATTCTCAAGTACATTCTGCTGACGCTGATCACCTGCGGCATCTACAGCTTGTGGTTCATCTACGACCTTGCAAAAGACGTCAACATCATGTGTGAGGGCGACGGCAAAAAGACTGCGGGGCTGCTCAAAATGTTCCTGCTGACCTTGGTCACCTGCGGCATCTACGGCATCTACTGGTGGATCTCGATCGCAGACCGCATGTACCTCAACGGCTCCCGTTACAACGTACCGGTTCCCAACAAGGGCTCGTCCGTTCTGCTGTGGATGCTGCTCGGCTTCTTCTGCTTTGCGCCTCTGCTGTATGTTGCGATGTATCAGGTCATCGAAAACGCAAACACCCTCGCTACCGCATACAACGAACGTGGCTTCGGCGTATAATCTGCAACAAGACCTCTGCAAGAGCCAATCGCTTTTGCAGGGGTCTCGCTCGTTTTTGGGGGACAAAACTTTTTGCCATTTTGCGAAAGCTATTGACAAAACGTATTTGCTTGTGGTATAATGTCTGCATTATAGATCAAAAACTTTTATATTTTGAGGTGGACATGACAATTGTAGACGTGCTCGCGCGAAACGCGAGAGAATATACAGGTGACGTAGCGCTGGTGGAGTTGAACCCCGAACAGCAGGAAAACCGCCGTTTGACATGGCGTGATTACGATCTGGTCGAGCCGGCACACAAGCCGCGCTGCTACCGCCGCGAGATCACTTGGGGCGTTTTTGACGAAAAGGCAAACCGTTTTGCCAACGCGCTGATCTCCCTCGGCATCGGCAAGGGCGACAAGGTTGCCATTCTGATGATGAACTGCCTGGAGTGGCTGCCGATCTATTTCGGCATTCTCAAGACAGGCGCGCTCGCCGTTCCGCTCAATTTCCGTTACTCGTCGGACGAGATCGAGTATTGCCTGAATCTCGCCGAGGCGGACGCTTTGGTGTTCGGTCCCGAGTTTATCGGCCGTATGGAAGAGATTGCGGAAAAAGTTTCGGTCGGCAGACTGCTGATCTACTGCGGTGCCAACTGCCCGACCTTTGCGGACGACTACAACGATCTGGCGCAAAACTGCGCGAGCGTGTTTGAGGACAGGGGACTGACGGAGGACGACGACGCGGCGATCTATTTCTCGTCGGGTACGACGGGCTTCCCCAAAGCGATTTTGCACAAGCACCGCAGTTTGATGCACGCGTGCATCGTCGAGCAAAACCACCACTCGCAGACCAAGGACGACGTATTCCTCTGCATCCCCCCGCTGTACCACACGGGTGCCAAAATGCACTGGTTCGGCTCGCTTCTTTCGGGCTCCAAGGCGGTCATTCTCAAGGGCACCAAGCCCAAGTTTATTCTGGATGCGGCGAGCGAGGAAAAATGTACGATCGTCTGGCTGTTGGTTCCGTGGGCGCAGGACATCCTGGCAGCGCTGGACAGCGGCGAGCTCAAGAAAGAAGATTTTAACCTCTCGCAATGGAGATTGATGCACATCGGCGCACAGCCCGTTCCGCAAAGCTTGATCCGCAGATGGAAAGAGTATTTCCCCGATCATGATTACGATACCAACTACGGCCTTTCGGAGTCGGCAGGTCCGGGTGCGGTGCATTTGGGCGTGGAGAACATTCACAAGGTCGGTGCGATCGGCGTGCCCGGGTACGGCTGGGAAGTCAAGATCGCAAATCCCGACGGCACGGAAGTCGCACGCGGCGACGTCGGCGAGCTCTGCCTGCGCGGACCTGCGGTGATGACCTGCTACTACCGCGACGAAAAAGCCACGGCAGACACCATCAAGGACGGCTGGCTGTTTACGGGCGATATGGCGATGCAGGATGAGGACGGATTTATCTACCTTGTCGACCGCAAAAAAGACGTCATCATCACGGGCGGTGAAAACCACTACCCCGTACAGATCGAGGACTTTTTGGCGGCGCATCCCAAGATCAAGGACGTCGCGGTCATCGGCTTGCCCGAGCCGCGTCTCGGCGAAATCGCCGCGGCGATCATTGAGCTGCTGCCAGGCGTGGAATGCACCGAGGACGAGATCAACGAGTTCTGCAAATCCATGCCGCGTTACAAACGCCCGCGCAAGATCATCTTCGCACCTGTTCCGCGCAACGCGACGGGCAAGATCGAAAAACCCGCCCTGCGCAAGAAATACGGCGCCGAAGGTTTGATCGCGGGACAAATGACATAGTCGCATGAATTGCCCGCGGCAATTCAATTCATGGAGCAAAGCGCGGCGCGTTTGCGAGAATTCATGATGCGCAGCGTCAATTCATGCACCGCCTGCGGTGCAATTCATCCTCTAAAAGATAGAATAACTTTGATTAAAGCCGTTTTAACGAAGGATGTAATCAGCATGAAAGAAAACCTTTTGGTCGATCTGTCTCGGGCTTTTGCGGTCGATACTGTGAAACTTTGTACTGCAATCAAGGAGCGCAAGCAAGGCAATGCGCTTTTAAATCAACTCTTGCGTTGCGGCACAAGCATAGGTGCGAACATCCATGAAGCGAACTACGCTGCAAGCAGAGCTGATTTTATCAACAAATTCCAAATCGCGCTAAAAGAGTGCTATGAGACGGATTACTGGCTTGCAATTTTCAAAGATACCGCGATGATTTCCGCCGGCGAATACGATGTTATGTTTGAAAAATGCAGTAAGATTCGCAAACTTTTGATCTCATCCATCAATACGGCAAAAGGAACAGCTTGCAATGAGTGAATGAATTGCAAACGGCAAGCCGTTTGCATGAATTGACAGACAATGTCCGTCATGAATTGCGTCTGCTTCGCAGTTGCATGAATTGCATTGTGCAAGCACAATGCATTACAACAAAGAAATAAAACAACAAGGATATACAATATGAAAAAATTACTCATCGGCAACGAGGCGGTGGCGCGCGGTCTTTATGAAGGCGGTGCGGATCTGGTTTCCAGCTACCCCGGTACGCCCTCGACCGAAATCACCGAATTCCTCGCCAAATACGACGAAAACGAAATCAAGAGCGAGTGGGCACCCAACGAAAAGGTCGCGATGGAAGTCGCGTTCGGCGCTTCTCTTGCAGGCGGACGTGCGGTCTGCTGTATGAAGCACGTCGGTCTCAACGTCGCGGCAGACCCGCTGTTTACCCTCTCCTACACGGGTGTCAACGGCGGCTTGGTTATCTGTGTGGCGGATGACCCCGCAATGCATTCTTCGCAGAACGAGCAGGACAGCAGACATTATGCAATCGCGGCAAAGCTCCCGATGCTGGAGCCTGCGGATTCCGCAGAGTCTTATGCCTTTGCAAAAGCGGCGTTTGAACTGTCCGAGCAGTTTGACACGCCCGTTCTGCTTCGCATGTGCACCCGCATCGCGCACTCGCAGTCCATTGTGGAAATCGGCGAGCGCATGCAGGTCGAGCGCAAGCCTTATGTCAAGACCCCCGAAAAATACATTATGATGCCCGGCAACGCCAAAAAACGCCACCCCGTCGTAGAAGCACGCATGCAAAAACTGGCGGAATATGCCGAGACCTGTCCGTTTAACCGTGCGGAATACACCGGCGACGGCAAAATCGGTATCATTACGTCGGGTACCTCTTACCAGTACGTGCGCGAGGCGCTGGGCGACAGCGTAGCGGTGCTCAAGATCGGCATGCCGCACCCCCTTCCCCAAAACCTCATCCGCACCTTTGCATCCAAGGTCGAAAAGCTGTATGTCATCGAAGAGCTTGATCCCGTGATCGAAACGGCAGTCAAGGCGATGGGCATCGACTGCGTGGGCAAGGAGCTGTTCTCGATTATCGGCGAGTTCTCGCAGAACACGATCGCGGCAGCGTTTGGCAAAGAAACCGCGCTCGGCAAGCTGCCCGACAGCGCGATTCCCCCGCGTCCCCCGATGATGTGCGCAGGCTGTCCGCACCGCGGCATGTACTACACGCTTGCCAAAAAGCGCGTCACCGTATTGGGCGACATCGGTTGCTACACGCTGGGCGCCGTTCCTCCGCTTTGCGCGGTGGACTCCACGCTTTGCATGGGCGCGTCCGTCTCGGGCGTGCACGGCTTTAACCGCTTGCTGGGCGAAAACAGCGAGGGCAAGACCGTGGCGGTCATCGGCGACTCCACCTTTATGCATTCGGGCGTGACGGGACTGATCAACATCGCTTACAACGCGTCCAACTCGACCGTAATCATTCTGGACAACTCCATCACGGGCATGACGGGACATCAGCACAACCCCACGACGGGTTATAACATCAAAGGCGATCCCGCGCTTGCGGTCGATCTCGAATCCCTCTGCCGTTCCATCGGTATTAAACGCGTCCGCGTCGTCGACCCGTACGACTTAAAAGCGTGCGACGTTGCCGTTACGGAAGAGCTCGCGGCAGACGAGCCGTCCGTCATCATTTCGCGCCGTCCCTGCGTATTGCTCAAAACGGTCAAGGCAAAGCCCGCGCTGGAAGTCGATCCCGACAAGTGCCGTTCCTGCCGCCGCTGCATGACGCTGGGTTGCCCCGCCATCAGCTTTAAGGGCGGAAAAGCCGTCGTGGACGCAACGCTTTGCGTCGGTTGCGGTGTTTGCAAACAGCTTTGCGCGTTTGATGCATTTGTTGGAGGCAATGTGTAAAAAACGGATCGTTTTTTACACCGGTGATTGCCGCAAACGCGTCAATCACATATAGACCGCCCGCTCTCGCGGGCTACGAATGGAGAAAAAATATGACTACAAGTATTATGATCGTCGGCGTCGGCGGACAAGGAAGCCTGCTTGCTTCCAAGCTGCTCGGCAGACTGCTGACGGACGAAGGATATGACGTCAAGGTTTCCGAGGTGCACGGCATGAGCCAGCGCGGCGGAAGCGTCGTGACCTACGTGCGCTACGGCGACAAGGTCTATTCCCCCGTGATCGGAGAGGGCGAGGCGGATTTTATCGTCTCGTTTGAAAAACTGGAAGCCGCACGCTGGGCGGGCTGTCTCAAGGAAGGCGGAACAATCATCACCAACACCCAGCAGATCGACCCGATGCCCGTCATCACGGGTGCGGCAACCTATCCCGAAGCTGTGCTGAACGAGCTGACCGCCAAGGGCGTGCAGATCACCGCGCTGGACGCGCTTTCGCTTGCAAAGGAAGCGGGCAGTGCCAAAGCGGTCAACATCGTTTTGATGGGCGTGCTGGCAAAATCGCTGGACATTCCTGCCGAAACATGGCTTGCCGCGATCGAAAACACGGTCGCACCCAAATTTGTGGAAATGAATAAAAAAGCATTTGCTTTAGGATATGGAAACTAATATGGAAAAACGCTATTACCAAAAAGAAATCGAGACCATGCCGCTCGACGAGTTAAAGGCATTGCAAAAAGAAAAACTGCTCAAGCAGGTGCGTCACGTATACGACCATGTGCCGTATTACCGCGCAAAAATGGACGAGCTGGGCGTCACCCCCGACGATGTCAAGGAGCTGGAAGACCTCGCCAAGCTTCCCTTCCTGTCCAAAGCCGATCTGCGTGACGCGTATCCCTACGGTCTGCTTGCCGTTCCGCTTTCGGACTGCGTGCGTATCCAGTCCACCTCGGGCACGACGGGCAAGCGCGTCGTCGCGTTCTACACGCAAAAAGACATCGAGCTGTGGGAAGACTGCTGTGCACGTGCGATCGTTGCGGTCGGCGGTACAAATGAGGACGTTTGCCAGGTCTGCTACGGCTACGGTCTGTTTACGGGCGGTCCCGGCCTCAACGGCGGCTCGCACAAGGTCGGCTGTCTGACACTGCCGATGTCCTCGGGCAACACCGAGAGACAGATCCAGTTTATGATGGATCTGAAAGCGACCATTCTCTGCTGTACACCCTCTTATGCGGCTTACATCGGCGAGTCGCTCAAAGACGCGGGCTATAAGCCCGAGGACAACTGCCTCAAGGCGGGCATCTTCGGTGCAGAACCGTGGACGGAAGAAATGCGCCGCGACATTCAGGAATCATTGGGTATCAAAGCATACGATATTTACGGACTCACCGAAACCTCCGGCCCCGGCGTCTCCTTTGAATGCGAGGAGCAGACGGGCATGCACATCAACGAGGACCACTTCCTCGCCGAGATCATCGACCCCGACACGGGCGAGGTGCTGCCCGAGGGAAGCAAGGGCGAGTTGGTGTTCACCTCTCTCGACAAAGAAGCGTTCCCGCTGTTGCGTTACCGCACGCGCGACATCTGCGTACTGTCCCGCAAGCCTTGTTCCTGCGGCAGAACGCATGTCAAGATGTCCAAGCCGATGGGCAGAAGCGACGATATGATGATCATCCGCGGCGTCAACGTATTCCCCAGCCAGATCGAGACGGTTCTGCTCAAGGAAGGCTACCCGCCCAACTACCTCATCGAGGTCGACCGCGTCAACAATTCCGATACGCTGGACGTATTCGTCGAGCTGACCGCAGACCAGTTTGAGGACACCGTCGGCAAGTTCTCCGCGAGAGAAAACGCACTCGCCGAGGCGATCAAAACGATGGTCGGCGTCAAGCCCAAGGTACATCTCGTTTCCCCCAAGACGATCGCACGCAGCGAAGGCAAAGCCGTGCGCGTGATCGACAAACGCAAACTTCACTAAAGGAGGAAATTTATATGTCTATCAGACAGCTTACCGTATTTGTAGAAAACAGGCAGGGCGCGCTGGCGGAAGTGACCAGCGAGCTTGCAAGCCATAACGTAGACCTGCGCGCGCTTTCGAT
>JAFQII010000204.1 GCA_017397605.1 Clostridia bacterium | reverse complement strand
GTCTACCACTGGTAGATATGCACTATGTGGCATTTATAATGGGATTGTTTGTTGCAGATTTAAAATTTAATAAAAGCCAAACTATCTTTAGCAAGTATTATTGTGACTTTTTAAACACAAGAGGATGTTTGATTGCATGCTATACGCTAGGTATTTATTTTTCCTGTTGTACGATGTTTAAGACGCCTCTTTATTCTTGGTGGTTTTCTATTCCGGGAGTAAACAAATCGTTGTTGCGTGGATTAGGGATGGCAATGCTTATATTTGCTTTTACAAAAACAAGCGTTGTGCAAAAAATGCTATCTTGGAAACCTTGGATAATGTTAGGCAAGTACTCTTTTGAGATATACGCTATTCATTGGCCGCTAATGTTAAGTTTAGAAGCCTTTCTGTTTATTGGTTTGCGGCCGTTTTTGTCATATAACGCCTCTGCGTTGCTCTCTTTTTTAATTACACTTCCGGCGATTCTTTTGGTTTCTATTGGTATGCACCGGTTAATTGATACTTGTGGCAGGATCAAAGAAGAAATATTTAAAATTGTATATAAAAGAAAGCATACATAGAGTGAATATAAAGAGTCAACTTGAAAAGAGAATGATTTATCCGAGAGTGTTGTTAATAGTTTATACTCTGCTATACCAAAGTTTTATAATAGAAAAATACAGGAGTACAAAACAATGTCGCTTTTCACCAATAAAACCCTACTTATCACCGGCGGGACCGGGTCGTTCGGTAACGCCGTGCTCAACCGATTCCTTCGTACGGACATCGGGGAAATCCGCATTTTCTCGCGCGACGAGAAGAAGCAGGACGACATGCGCCACGAGTTTCAGGCGAAGATGCCCGAGGTGGCGGAAAAAATCAAATTCTACATCGGGGACGTGCGCGACATTCAGTCCGTCCGCAACGCGATGCACGGGGTAGACTACATCTTCCACGCTGCGGCGCTTAAGCAAGTGCCGTCGTGCGAGTTCTTTCCGATCGAAGCGGTCAAGACAAACGTTCTCGGCACCGAGAACGTGCTGACTGCTGCAATCGAAGCGGGCGTCAAAAACATCGTTTGCCTTTCCACCGATAAGGCGGCTTACCCCGTCAACGCAATGGGCACTTCCAAAGCCATGATGGAAAAGGTCATTGTCGCCAAGTCTCGTACCGTGGATCCCAATAAGACCAAAATCTGCTGTACCCGTTACGGCAATGTCATGTGCTCCCGCGGTTCGGTCATTCCGTTGTGGATCGACCAGATCAAAAACGGCAACTCGATCACGATTACCGACGGAAGCATGACGCGTTTCATCATGTCCCTCGACGAAGCGGTTGACCTCGTTCTTTTTGCATTTGAACACGGCAACTCGGGCGATATCCTTGTGCAAAAAGCGCCCGCTTGCACCATTCAGACGCAGGCAGAAGCAGTTTGCGAGCTCTTTGGCGGCGACAAGGAAAAGATCAAGGTCATCGGCATCCGCCATGGCGAAAAGATGTACGAAACCTTGCTGACCAACGAGGAATGCGCCCACGCGATCGATATGGGCAATTTCTACCGCGTTCCCTGCGACAGCCGCGGACTCAACTACGACAAGTATTTCAACGACGGCGATACCGAGCGTAACACGCTCACGGAGTTCAACTCCAACAACACGACGCTGTTGAACGTTGAGGAAACCAAAGCAAAGATCGCATCACTCGCGTATATTCAGGAAGAACTCGCCAAAATGGCGTAAATCATAAGGACAACACCCTATGAACATACTCATCACAGGGGCGGCTGGATTTGTAGGAAAAAACCTCGCCGCCGCACTGCAAAACATCAAAGACGGCAAAGACAGAACGCATCCCGCGCTGACCGTGGACGAGCTGTATCTCTATGATATCGACTCGCCGCGTGATTTGTTGGAAGAAGCGTGCGCGGGGGCGGACTTTGTGTTTAACCTTGCAGGTGTCAACCGTCCCAAGGACGCGTCAGAGTTTATGCAGGGCAATTTTGGCTTTGCATCGACACTGCTTGACACCTTGCGTAAATACCGCAATACCTGCCCCGTCATGCTGTCCTCATCCATTCAGGCAACGCTGATCGGACGCTATGACAGTGACTACGGCAGAAGTAAAAAAGCAGGAGAGGAGCTGTTCTTTGCGTACGCGCAAGAAACGGGCGCAAAGGTTCTCGTCTACCGTTTCCCCAACCTATTCGGAAAATGGTGCAGACCCAACTACAACAGCGCCGTTGCGACCTTCTGTAACAATATCGCAAACGACCTGCCGATTACGGTCAGCGACCCGTCCGTTCAGCTTGAACTGCTTTATATCGACGATCTGGTCGATGCGATGCTCGCCGCGCTGGAGGGCAGGGAACACCACTGCACGTTCGATGGAATTGACACCGTGCTGTGCGACAACGGCGCGTATTGTGCCGCCCCGATCACCCACAAGGTGACGCTCGGTGAGATCGTGAGTCTGCTGGAATCGTTCCGCGACCAGCCTGCGACGCTTGCGATGCCCGAGATTCCGCAGAACTCCTTTGCCAAAAAGCTGTATTCCGCGTATCTGTCCTATTTGCCCAAGGAAAAAATCGCGTTTCCGCTTAACATGAACATCGATGCGCGCGGAAGCTTTACCGAGCTGCTTCGCACCGAAAAATGCGGTCAGTTCAGCGTCAATATTTCCAAGCCGGGGATTACCAAAGGACAGCATTGGCATAATACCAAGTGGGAGTTCTTTATTGTTGTTTCGGGACACGGACTCATTCAGCAACGCAAACTCGGCACGGACGAGGTGCTGAACTTTGAAGTCGACGGCGAAAACATCCAAGCTGTGCATATGTTGCCGGGGTATACCCATAACATCATCAACCTCTCCGAAACCCAAGACCTCGTCACCCTCATGTGGGCAAACGAGTGCTTTGATCCCAACAAACCCGATACGTTTTTTGAAATTGTGGAATAGTGTCTTGAAAGGTATGCTTAATATGAAGTTGTGTTTAAGAAACAACGTATCTGCAACTTATTTATCAAAAGAGAATACGACTTGTTTAAAAGGGTTGTGCGCTATCGGAGTTTTGGTTCACCATCTGTTTCAGTATAGTGGATTAGTTCAAAATATATATTTGCGTGTTATTCTTCAGTCGCTCGGTTTCTTAATGGTTGCGTTGTTTTTCTTTTTGTCCGGATACGGACTTCAAGTGTCATATAAAAAGGCACCAGATATATATTTAAAAAACTTTCCAAAACAAAGAATAGCGCCATATTACCTTATAATTATTATTCTCATTGCAATTTATTCGTTTGCGCTTTTGTGGATTAATTCCAGTCTTGATTATATTACTGTTGTTCGTTCTTTTTTCTTTTCTGATACAATTATAGCGAATGGATGGTATTTGCAAATCCAACTTTTAATGTACTTTGCATTTTATTTGATCAATCGCTTTATTAAATCTGATAAGGAAAAAAGCATTGCTTGGTTATTATTTCTTTTGCTATATGTGTTGCTTTCAATCGCTTTTGATGCTGGAATAACGCGATACGTAAGTGTATTTGCGTTTTTCATCGGCATTAAATGGGCTGATTACAAGAGAATAGTTGACAACCATCTGAATCACAAGCGCAGAGGGTTCCTGATCTATGTTTCAGTTTTTGTTTCATTTGTCGTTTCATATATGATATGGTGGCTTACTGACGGCTATATCAGTATTTGCGTTCAAATGATTTGCGAAGTGTTTTTTACAGTTTTCGTTATAATATGTCTTCGTTTCATTCCGATCAATTGTTTTGTCACGAGATTTCTTGGGCGTATTTCGTTGGGTATATATGTTATACAAGGGGTATTCCTAAAAGTTTTTCGCTGTGATCATATATATATTGAGAATGGCTGGCTTTATGTTGTATTGGTATGTACAGGTACATTTATTGGAGGAGTAGTTCTTACTCCGTTATTTGAAAAGATATATTCTCTGTTTAAAAATAGAAAAATATCTTGTGATATTTAACATTAATTTATTATTTCAAAAAACAAGACCTCGTCACCCTCACGTGGGCAAACGAGTGCTTTGACCCCAACAAACCCGATACGTTTTTTGAAGTTGTGGAATCATAAACAGGAGCGTACATAATGTCTCGAAATGCCGACAAAGAATTTGAATACCTGATGGGTGAGCATCTTCTTTATTATATCGACAATTTGATCGATAACATTTTGGATGACTCCGAGGAAGATCCGCGTTATTCAGCGGTTACTGCGAACAATTTGATCATATGCTTTGTCAAGGTAGCGTCGGAGCGGGGAATGGAAGTTCCTTTTTCCAATGCCGAGTCTTATTTTGGTTGGACCAACCGCACCACCGCAGAGTACCGCCTGTTTGAAGAAAAACGCGCGAAAGAACAGACTTATTACATCGGGGAAATCTTTTGAATCATAACATACCATGCCGCAGAGCTTTTCTGCGGCATTTTTCTCCCGTTTTGGTTGATTTGATTGACAAAAACAACTTTGTGTGATATGATAAAACCATACAAAACATGAGAGACACGACCATGATTAACATCCTGCTGGAAGGCTACAATATTGACGCGCCGTACCTGTACGACGAGTTAAAACAGATTTTATTGCCGCACCACACGGTCGTTGTGGTCGCATTCTCATTCCGCGACGACAGAATACGCGATTCGACTGAATGGTACGCGCTGTACGGAGCGGGCGGCTTTTATTACAACGGCATTGTCGATTCCTTTGGCTCTTACGGAATCCCGGAAGACCGCATTACGTTTTTGAATTACTTTTCCGACACCAAAGAAACTGCACGCAAAAAGGTTGAAAACGCAGACATTCTCTACTTCCTCGGCGGCTTGCCGGACCGTATGATGCAACGCATCGAGGAGTTTGAATTGCAAGAAGCTTTGGCAAAACACGACGGAATTGCGATGGGTTACAGCGCAGGTGCGGTCATTCAGCTTGCGGAATACCATTTGTCACCCGACGAGGATTATCCCGCGTTTGGGTACTATCGCGGTCTGCCGTATCTGGACGGTTTTTATCACGAGGTGCATTACGAGGGAACACCCGATCAAAACCGATCGATCCAAAAGGTTCTCGCCGAACGCAAGAAACCCGTTTATGCAACCGCGTCCATGCAGGGCGCCATTCTCGTCAAAAACGGTGAAATCAAACTGCTCGGCAATGTCAAGATATTCAAACCGTAATCAAGGAGCCACCATGTATATCCGAAAAGCAACCGCCACCGACGCGGAACAGCTCAAAACACTGTATTTTGAGCATTTGACGCACTATCCACCCAAAGAAGAGCAGGACATGGCAAAATGGCGCGCAATGCTGACCAAATTTGAGCAGGACGAGAATATGCACTTGCTTGTGTTGGAAATCGACGGCAAGGTTGTTTCCACCGTGCAAATGGCAATTGTCGAAAACCTGACACACAACATCCGACCGTTTGCCGTCATTGAAAACGTCGTCACGCACGCAGAATACCGCGGCAAAGGCTACGCCTCCGCACTACTGCAAAAAGCAACCGAAATCGCAAAAGAACGCGGTTGCTATAAGCTTTCCCTGGAAACAGGCTCCAACAAAGAAAGCACGCTTGGTTTCTACAAAAAAAACGGATTTGAACTCGACCAAAAACACTCGCTTTTAAAAAGACTATAACCAACCATTTTGTTCATGGTAGGCATGATCCAAATCCTGATTTCCCATATCACTGTCAAACTTACCCACCGCATTTCTTCGGAATGCGCAGTCGATTTTACACTCAACTGTGAGGTTATTCAAAGAATGATTATGTTTATGGGCTTGTGGGCTCAGACGGGATACACTAACGGTGCATGCGGGAGCTTTTAGCCGTCCGAACGTCTATAAGGGACTAAGAGGGAGAGTAAATGATGCCGTTTGATATCGTGATAGCACACCGAGAGGCCGTCCCTCTGAGCTCCCGCCAATGATTCATGATGCAACTGACTTTTACCACCCACAAACCAATCTCCGCGATTTACTTCGCGTTACTGCAATGCGGCTACGAGTTTTATCCGATCGACCGTGACGAAAAGCTGACGGAATGCTTGCGTCAATTTGCGGCTTCTGACTCGCATGCGTTTTTTACGGAAGTAAAGCAAACCACCTGCGACGCATATCCGTATTGGCCGCGTGCCGCAACACTGGAAAGCGCGGCGTTCTGCTTGACAGACGATCTGCAATCTTTTGCCGATTTTGATGCCTTTGCGCAAACCGTCAAGCAGGCAAGTAACCTCACCGATGCGGAACGCACGCAGGAGCTGTGGGATTGGCTTGCAGGCTTTCCGCGTGTCCTGTCTGCGGTCATGCACTCCGATGCGTTTGCGCAGTACTATGCGTGGGAGCATGCATGGCTCGGCGAGCAACAAACCGTCCGTAAGGACGACTTGCAAAAACTGCAAGCATTGCTGTCTCGCTGTGCCGAAACATACAACACGCCGATCACGCGCGTGGAGATTGTACAGAATCCGATCAAATGTGTGTACTCTGCGGATTACCATATCCGGGACGATTGCCTGACAGTCGTTTCGGGCGCATTTTCGCTCTCAAATGTCATCCATGAATTTCTGCATACCGCCGTGCATCCGTTTGTTCTTGCGCATCAAGACGCGATTCAAAACAGTACGTGTGATTTTGCGGAACTGGATCCGACTTACCGCACTGCAGGCAAGCTGAACGCGTTTGAAGAATATGCCGTCCGCAAACTGACCGACTGTGTCATCGGCGGGGAATATCCCGACTTGCAAGCTTTTTTGGAGTAAAATCATGTATCTCAAAACATCAAGGCTGATCATCCGCGATTTCCGTGAGGACGATGCCGAAGCATTATACCGTATCAAAACCGATCCGCAGGTGCTCAAATTCGCGCCCGACTTTCTGGAAGTGGAATTGCAACCCGACGAAGTCGTCGCGCATATCCGCGCTTTTCGCGATATCGAAAACAGCGGCGACCTCAACACATGGCGTTGCTACGCCATTGAGCATCAAAAAACACACGAGGTCATGGGATGCCTGTGCTTTTGCAAGGCGGATTTGCTGTTTGAGTACGAGCTCGGCTGGATGATGATTGGGCAGTATACCAAAAACGGCTACGCGTCCGAAGCCGCATCCGCCTTTGCGGAACATTTCTGCAAAGAACACGGCGTAGACTATCTGATTGCTGTGATGGATGTGGACAACCCCGCGTCGTTCCGCTCTGCCGAGAAGGCAGGCTTCAAACTGTTTGAAAAACGCACCGTGTACGATTATTCTTATAACCGTTACGGTGACGACTACTATTATTTGCGGCGTTACAGTTCCGGCTGTACCCTCGCAGACAAATTCTACGGTGACTCCCCATATGAAGGACGCTCCGTAAAAGAGTATTGATATCACCATGAAACTACCAAAAATGATCTTGTTTGACTACGGTCAGACCTTGGGCAACGAAAACGGCTTTGACCCCGTACGCGGCACGGCGGCAGTCATGCAGTACGCCACGCAAAACAAATACGGCTATACCGCAAAAGAAGTGCAGGAACGCGCTGACCAACTGCTGTTTGAGATCGGGCGCACCGATCCGCAAAGAAAACACCTGCTAGATATGGAAATGCCCAATCATATGTTCACCGCTTACCTCTACGAGTCGATGGGCGTGACGCTTCCACTGACAGCCACGGAGATCGACCGCATTTTTTGGAACGCGGCGGCGCCTGCAAAGCCCACCGAGGGCATCGAGGACTTTTTGGCATTTCTTGGGGAAGGCGGAATCCGCACGGGTGTGATCAGCAATATTTCCTATTGTGGAGAGGCGGTCAAGGAGCGCATCGACGCGCTTTTGCCAAACCATTCCTTTGAATTCATCCTCGCAACCAGCGAGTATCTGTTTCGCAAGCCCAACAAACGTATTTTTGAGCTCGCACTGCAAAAAGCCGATCTGACTGCCGAGGATGTGTGGTACATCGGCGACCAGTACATTTTTGATGCTGTCGGTGCAAAGAATGCAGGCATCTTTCCCGTCCTCTACCACGGTGCGACGCAAAACCCGAACGCGGAGAGGGGAGACATCCTCACTGTCACGCATTGGGGCGAGTTGAAAGCACTTATGCTCGCGCAACAGGAGACAAACACATGAAAATAGGAATTATCTGTGCGGTAGAAAAAGAGCTTTCGCCGTTTCTTCCGCATATACAAGCAAAAACCGTTACGCAAAAAGCAATGCTGACTTTTCATTG
>JAFQII010000203.1 GCA_017397605.1 Clostridia bacterium | reverse complement strand
GCTTCACAAAAGAGCCTTAGTTTCCGTTTTGCAAAAGAAGCAGGTTGGCTGTTGGAGCATTTTCCCTCTGCTTTTACGGCTGAGACGCTTTTCTATTTCTGTTCGGTGCTTGAGGATACGCAAAGCCGTATCACCAGATACTCCACAGACAAAAAAGTTTTGCTGGAGTTTGCGACGATCCGTATGTGCGATCCTTCCCTCTCCGAGAGCCCCAAAGCGCTTTTGGCAAGACTCTCCCGACTGGAGAAACAGCTTGCAAGCGGAGTTGTAACGGTTGCAGAGCCTGTCAAGCAAGTTCCCGAGCAACCGAAGGCTGTCAAAAAAGAATTTGTACCGCATGAGCAAACAAACAGACAACCCTTTGCACAGTATGCGGAGCTTGCGGAAGAACTGCAGGTGTATCCTGACATTTTTCCGTTTGTACAAAAGATTAAGGCATCGATCGAAGACGGCAAATTTGTCATTTATGCCGATCCGTTTACCAACAGCATGCTTCAATTGGGTAGCAACGCTTCTTTGCTTGCCGATGCCGTTAAGGTTGTCACCGGTGTACCGTACACATTGGAATTTAAGGATCGTCAAAAGAGTGTCGAAAACGATCCTCTGGATGAACTGTAATTTTTAAATCAGAAAGGATAGATCAACATGAAAGTCAGATTGCCCAAGGGAATGGGCGGCGGCCCTTCCGATATGAACTCCATGATCCGCCAGGCGCAAAAAATGCAGGAACAAATGGCAGAGAAGCAGGCAGAGCTTGATGCGCGTGAATACGAGATTCAAGCAGGCGGCGGCATGGTAACGGTTAAAATCAACGGCACCGAAGAAGTGTCCGAAATTCTTGTAAAGCCCGAAATCGTAGATCCCGATGATATTGAGACACTGCAGGACATTCTTGTTGCCGCAGTCAATGAAGCGATCAAAAAAGTCAAAGCGACCAACGAAGAGGAGCTTAGCAAGATTGCAGGCGGGATGA
Source organism: Clostridia bacterium (assembly GCA_017397605.1). GTDB lineage: Bacteria > Bacillota > Clostridia > Oscillospirales > CAG-382 > Coliplasma. The sequence goes on along the minus strand of JAFQII010000203.1, from coordinate 4,383 downwards.
ACGTTCCCGGCATGTTCTGATGACGCCGGCACTCGAAAAATTGATTTCTCATTTTGCCTCTTTGCCCGCAATCGGCAGAAAAAGTGCGACGCGGCTTGCCTATCATATTCTGGATATGAACGATGATGATGTGCGAGCTTTTGCAGAGAGTCTTTTGGAAGTCAAAAAAGCAATCCGCCTATGCAGCATTTGTCAGTGTTACAGCGAAACGGAAATTTGTCTCCATTGCTCCGATCTTACGAGAGACGAACATGTAATTATGTGCGTGGAGGATAACCGTGCATTGGAGGCGATCGAAGCGTTACATGAATACCGCGGCAAATATCATGTTTTGCACGGTGTGATCTCCCCTATTGACGGCATCGGTCCCGATCAGCTTAAGGTCAAGGAACTGCTTGCAAGACTTGACGATTCGGTTCGGGAAGTAATCATTGCGACCAATCCGAGTGTCGAGGGCGAGGCAACCGCCATGTATCTCGGCAGACTTTTGAAGCCGCTGGGCATCAAGGTCACGCGCCTTGCGTACGGTTTACCCGTCGGCGGTACATTGGAATACGCCGATAACACAACGCTTCTGAAAGCGATCGAAGGCAGAACCGAAGTATAGTACCCGAAGTATAATACAAAAAACAACAGCCGCAGTTTGCGGCTGTTTTTGTTATAATATGGTGCTGTCGATTGCGTTATGCTGCATCAATCGTTTCCAGGCGCTGTCGTTTGTGCGGTCGATGCTCCATTCAAAAGGCTGCTTGAATTCTTCGGTACAGACGTCGCATATCCAGCTTTGGCTCTCGGGCTCAAAGTAGCCCTCACGTAGATCTTCATCCCAGATGCTGATTCTTGCCCAGCAAAAGACGCAAAAGGTGTGGTCATCGGGAAACGATGGCTCGAATCTTGCAAACCGAAAGGATTTTCCTCGCAGATATGCTTTCTTTTTGAGCTCGGACTGTAGTTTTGACGCGTTCATTTTATACCCCTTTGGTATGGATTTCAAAAGAATAGCCGGGCATGGATTGTATTTCCCCGATGATCTGCAAAAATTCATTCGGTGACGAGATCGCAAAACGTTGTTTGACAGGTTCGGTTGCCGAAAAGTCGATTTTTGCTCTCGACAGCTTGAGTTTGCCGAAACGCATCACAAACAGTTTTTTCGGCAACTGAACGCGTTTTTGCAGGTTTTCTTTTCTGCAAACGATTTCAACAATAATAGCGGAGCGGAAAAGACCCGAACGCTTGACCGAAACGGACGCAACATTTGCCCAATTGCTGATCATAATCTTTGATTCCCGAATGCGAGTGTGCCTGTAAAGTGCCAAATCCGTCAGGATGATATGATTGTTACACAAGCGGCGTGCGAGTATTTTGACCGATATCAGAAGCAAAACAATCAACATCAACCAATACAACGGCGTTTTATTTTGGATCAAGAAAGCGGAAAGAGGGATTATAGAAAGAACGGAAAGCAGAAACAGGCTTTCTGTTCGTTTCATACCCGCCAGCCGATGCGTCTGCGTCATAAAATGGCAGGCTTCACCGGTATGAAAATGCTTTTTGACCGCATGCAAGGCATCTTTTTTGTCCCACATGCCGATCAATTGTAGAGTACGGAATCAAGATTCCATTCGGCAAGAATGTAAATGACGTAATCGGGTTTTTCCGACTGGATCAAGCTGTTTTTCCATGACAGATCCCACATACCCAAATAGTGGGTAGTATCCATTCGTTCTGCCAAAATGTCGTACAGCTGAGTGGAATAGGAATCGCGGAGAACGATCGCAGAAGGAAGATTGTCACGGTTGGTTTTGATCTTGTTTTCTGCTGTGACCTGATCGCTGTAGCAAAGCATCTTTGCAGAGCGGTAACGCGGTGTATTTGTGACGGACGACGGCGCGTCAAAGAGGAACGTACGGTAATATGCGTATTCCTTTACCCTGCTCTGTGCCATAGACAAGTAATATGTCATATCACCACTTTGATAATAATCGGGATTCCAATCAAATTCGTCGATCGAACGGGGGGCGGCGTCGGGATATTTTTTGGCAATGTGCTCAAACATCGCAACGTACGCGAGATAAGCGCCGTAGTCGGACCAGTGGCTATCCAGCTTATAATACATCGGCATTTCGTCTTCTTTATGCTCTGCAAACAACGCCTTGAGGTCGATTGCAACGCCTCCGCCGGCATTGATCGCATCAATTGTAAGATCAAGACGTGTTTCGTCGGCAGGTTCACCGTAGCTTTCAGGAACCAACTCGGGATACACACTCATGGAAGACGGTACGATCAGATAAATGACATCCGCATCTGCATTGTATTCGCGAAGCTGTGCAACACGCTGGCTGACACGTTTAGTCAGATTGTCATAAACCGATTTGGATGGTACGTTTTGGCCGAGAAGATCCGGCAACATTTTTTGAAAGAAGAACTGAAAATCGCCGCCTGTGACAACGGGCCACATATCGGGAGAAGGTGTCCCGGGTTTTGCATTGATTGTTTGCGCCTCACCGACCTGTTCCCCGTCGACGGTTTGTGTCAGCGTAACATCGACAGAACTGCCGTCGCAACGGAGGCGTACGGAAAACCATCCCTTATACGACTTTGAGACAACGGTCTCGCCGTCGCATTCCGCCGTGATCACAGCATTCTCTGCGCATGTGCCGACCATTGCAAAATACGGTTTTTCGGAAAAACGGTTGTACAAGACATTGATCGCATTTTTGTCACTGACAGTTTGCGATACTTCGTCTTCCGATTCGGCTTCGGAAGATTCCTGTTCTGCAACCGACTCCTGCGGCGCGGAAGAATCTTGGCCGTTTTCTCCACAGGATGCCAGAACGGCAACAGTCAAGAGAAGCAAAGCGATCAAAAGTACAGAAAATCTTTTCATATTGTCTCTCCTTAAATATTACTTGAGATTGCCCAGGTCGGGCGTCGTGATGATATTTTCGGTGTTATACACCACAAGTACAGCCGCCGCATGATATTGCTCTGCCAGGGGAGAAACACCTGTATAAGTGTGAAGGTTGACGGCGACGATATCGTACTCGCGTGCAAGAAACGGGATCAGACAGTTTGCAAAGGAGTCTTTGGCGATCAAAAGCGTTTCTCTGTTCTCGCCTATCTTTTTGATCTCTGTCAACTGATGCGTCCCGTCCAAAAACACAGAATATTTATCTCCGGTTGACAAATAATCCGTCGAGTAGAATCCGCCCAACTCAACGCCGTCGGTGACAACGGAATACTCCTCGTCGTCGGGCAAATGCCAGATTTCGAGTGTGTCCTTGCGGTAAGAAGGGAAATTTGCACGTGAAGCGGTTGTACCGGAGAAATCATTGATACACTCAATCTCAAAAGAATCATACGGAATAACGGACGACTCTTTGCCGAGTTGTTTCATGATCTCGCAATACACCAGATATGCACCGTAGGTTGTCCAGTGGTGATCGGTACGATACATCACATATTCGTCTCTGTCAAAACAATCCCGAATCAAGGAAAGCGTATCAATATACCCGCATTTGTCGGACAGACAGCCGCTCATAAGCTCAAAGACGGCATCTCCGTCCGGTCTGTCGTAGCTGTAAAGGGACTCTGTCACATCAATCGTTCGCGGTGGCAAAACCGTCACCAGCGGCACGTCAAGGCTTTGCGCAAACGTATCATACAATTCCAGCTGTGCGCGTACGGTATCGAGGTAGATGCGGTCGGTATCCTCGGCAATGTGCAAGCGGGACTTGTATGTGTTAAAATCCCGCACCGCGAGCTGGTCAGGGTGATACAGCACACCGTTGTTCTCGTTTTTGGCAAACAAAAGCTCTGCGGTCGATTTCAGCTTGACGAGCCAATCACGAAACGGAAACTGATCAGCGAAATACACGTTGATCCTGCTTGCGTATTCTCCCGAGAAAAAGCTGTCTGCATCCGGAATCGGAAAAGCGGCAAGCGAACGGTTCTCCTGCTCGGAAAAAGAACGGTCGGGCAGGATCACAAACAGTGCCGCGAGCAAGAACAACACCGTGCAAAAGGAAATTACCGTTATCAAATTGAGTTTATGCTGCATAGTCAATTCCCTCAGAAGATGTAGTACAGAAACGGAGAAAAGGTATTGTCAACCATATAGGCGATGCAAACCAAAAACAAAACGGTTACCGCGATGGGAAGAATGTACGAAAGCTTTTGGAATCGATTGCATGCCTTGGCAAGCATATTTTTTGGCAGCGGCGTGCAACCGAGCGCACAGATCAGCAAAAACGGTACGCATCGGATCAGGTCGTATACGACCGTGGAATTTGCAAAGGCAGCGCCGATACCGATCAAATTTTTTGCAATACCTGCAATCTGTGCCAAATCGGTATGAAAGAAGATCATCCAGCCGAACCCGAT
>JAFQII010000202.1 GCA_017397605.1 Clostridia bacterium | reverse complement strand
TTGATCGACGAGTCGCATGTGACCGTTCCGCAGGTGCGCGGTATGTCGGGCGGCGATTACTCGCGCAAAAAGAATCTGGTGGATTACGGTTTTCGTCTGCCGAGTGCGTTTGACAACCGTCCGCTGGTGTTTGATGAGTTTAACGAGCTGCGCGGACAGACGATCTATTTTTCCGCGACGCCAAACGAGTACGAAAAAAAGCTTTCGACACAGATTGCCGAGCAGATCATCCGCCCGACGGGGCTTTTGGATCCCGTGGTGGAGGTGCGCCCGACGCAGGGACAGATCGACGATCTGACGGGCGAAATCCGCATGCGTGCCGCCAAAAACGAGCGCGTGCTGGTGACCACGCTGACCAAAAAGATGGCGGAGGATCTGTCGGACTATTTTGTCAAAAACGATATCCGCACCAAATATATGCATTACGACATCGACACGATGGAACGTATCGACATCCTGCGCGGACTGCGCGAAGGCGAGTTTGACGTGTTGGTGGGCATCAACCTGTTGCGAGAGGGATTGGACCTGCCCGAGGTATCACTGGTGGCGATCCTGGACGCGGACAAAGAAGGCTTTTTGCGCAGTGAGACCTCACTGATTCAGACGATCGGACGCGCGGCGCGTAACGCTGAGGGCAAGGTCATTTTGTATGCCGACCACGAGACGCGTTCCATGCATGCGGCGATCACCGAGACTAAGCGCCGCCGCGAAAAGCAGGATGCGTTTAACAAGGCAAACGGCATTGTTCCCAAGACGATCGTCAAGGAGATCCGCGCGCCGATTGCGATCACGACCAAGACCGCCCCTGCCGAAACGGGTAAGATGACCAAGGCACAGCGCAATAAGCTGGTCGAAATGCTGACGATCGAGATGAAACGCGCCGCAAAGGAACTCGATTTCGAGACCGCCGCCGCACTGCGCGACCGCATCCGCAGAATTCTCGGCGAAAAAGACTAAACAATACAATTCGCGAAAGCGAATTGTTACCTTCACTTGCGCCGACTGCGCAAATATCACATGCAACGCAGTTGCATATATCACCGGGCGAAGCCCGATATCACGTGCGACGCAGTCGCACATATCACTGCGTGCTTCGCACGCTTCGACCGACCGCAGGGAGGGCAACATCCATGGCATCTGCTGAACTCATCATCAAGGGCGCACGCGTCCACAATCTAAAGAATATCGATCTCGCCATCCCGAGAGAAAAGCTTGTTGTGTTTACAGGTCTTTCCGGCTCGGGAAAATCGAGCTTGGCGTTTGATACCATTTATGCCGAGGGGCACAGACGGTTTGTGCAGTCGCTTTCGTCCTATGCGCGTATGTTTTTGGGACAGCTAGACAAGCCCGATGTGGATACGATCGACGGACTTTCGCCCGCGATCTCCATCGACCAAAAAACGACGTCCAAAAACCCCCGTTCCACTGTCGGAACGGTGACCGAAATCTATGACTACCTGCGTCTGCTGTACGCGCGTATCGGTGTGCCCCACTGTCCGATCTGCGGGGAAGTCATCAAACAGCAATCGGTCGATGAGATCGTCGACCGCATTCTGGAACTTTCCGAGGGGACGCGCTTTATGGTGCTGTCGCCGGTCGTTTCGGGCAAAAAGGGTATGCACGACAAGGTGCTGGACGATGCGAGAAAGAGCGGCTACGTTCGCGCGCGCATCGACGGCAGTCTGTACGATCTGAGCGAACGCATCGATCTGGACAAAAACCTCAAGCATGACATCGAGATCGTTATTGACCGTTTGGTCTGCAAGGACGGCATCCGTTCCCGCCTTGCGGACAGCGTCGAGAATGCGGCAAAGCTGTCGGAAGGCTTGGTACTGATCGTGACCGTCGGGGACGAGCCCGAGGAAATCATGTTCTCGCAGAACTACGCCTGCAAAACGCATGGCATTTCGATCGGCGAGCTGGAGCCGCGCATGTTTTCATTTAACAATCCCGCGGGTGCGTGCGAGGCATGCAACGGTATCGGCGAAAACTTTGTGCTGACGGTGGAAAAGCTGATCCCCGACCGTTCGCTGTCGCTGTACGGCGGCGCGGTCATCTGCAACGGCTTTAAATCCGTCGAGGCGGACAGCTATTACGGACAGATCATCGAGGTCATCGGCGAAAAATACGGCTTTAATGTACACACGCCGATTGAAAAATATACCCCCGAGGGCTTTGAAGTATTGATGTACGGCAACGGCAACAAGCGCCGCAGTGTCGGCGAGCCCAAATTTGACGGCATCATCAATCTGATCAAACGCCGTTACGACACCAACCCGTCGTTTGAGATCAGAGAGTATTACGAAACGTTTATGGACAACGTTCCCTGCCCGAGCTGCAAGGGCAAACGTCTGCGTCCCGAGGCGCTGGCGGTCACGGTCGGGGATATGAATCTGCACGAGCTTTGCTGTCTGTCTGTCGGCAAGGCACTGGAATTTGTGCAAAATCTCACGCTTTCTGCGAGCGAAACCAAAATTGCGGCGGAAATCCGCAAGGAGATCAACGCAAGACTGGGCTTTTTGATGAGCGTCGGTCTGGACTATCTGACGCTCGGACGCAAGTCGGGCTCACTTTCGGGCGGTGAAGCGCAACGTATCCGTCTGGCGACGCAGATCGGCTCATCTTTGATGGGCGTGCTGTATATTCTGGACGAGCCGAGCATCGGCTTGCACCAAAGAGACAATGCCAAGCTGATCGCAACACTCAAGCGCTTGCGCGACCTGGGCAACACGGTCATCGTCGTCGAGCACGACGAGGAAACGATGCGCAGTGCGGACTTTTTGGTGGACGTCGGACCCAAAGCGGGCATCCACGGCGGCGAGATCATTTATGCGGGCAGTCCCGACGAGATCGGCGCCTGCAAGGAATCGCTGACAGGGCAATATCTGACAGGCGCGCGTAAGATCGACGTGCCGACCGAGCGCAGAAAAGGCAATGGCAACAAGCTGACCGTCATCGGCGCGACGGAAAACAACCTCAAAAACATCGACGTGGAGTTTCCGCTCGGAACGTTTACCTGCGTGACGGGTGTTTCGGGCTCGGGTAAGTCTTCGCTGGTCAATCTGATCCTGTACCGCGCGTTGGCGCGCAAGCTCGGCAGAATGGCGGTTGTTCCGGGCAAGCATGAGGACATCCGCGGCGCACAGCATATCGACAAGGTCATTCAGATCGACCAATCGCCGATCGGACGCACACCGCGCTCCAATCCTGCGACCTATACGGGCATGTTCGGTGAGATCCGCGCGGTGTTTGCCGCGACCCCCGAGGCAAAAGCGAGGGGCTACAAGGAAGGCAGATTCTCCTTTAACGTCAAGGGCGGCAGATGCGAAGCCTGCGGCGGCGACGGAACGAATCTGATCGAAATGCATTTTCTCCCCGACGTATATGTCACTTGTGACGTGTGCAAGGGCAAGCGCTACAACCGCGAAACGCTGGAGGTCAAATACAAGGGTAAAAACATCTACGACGTGCTGGAAATGACCGTGGACGAGGGCGTGGAATTCTTCTCGGTTTACCGCGGCATCTCTCGCAAACTCAAAACTTTGCAGGATGTCGGACTCGGCTATATCAAGATCGGTCAGCCGTCCAATACGCTTTCGGGCGGCGAGGCACAGCGCGTCAAGCTTGCAACCGAGCTGTCCCGCGTTTCGACGGGCCGAACGCTGTACGTGCTGGATGAGCCGACGACGGGCTTGCATGCCTATGACGTCGATCAGCTCCGCGCCGTTTTGCAACGCCTGGTCGATGGCGGAAACACCGTGGTTGTCATCGAGCACAACCTCGATCTGATCAAAACCGCCGATTACCTCATCGACATGGGTCCCGAGGGCGGCGACGGCGGCGGAACGGTTGTTGTTTGCGGTACGCCGGAAGAGGTTGCCGCATGTGAAGAAAGCTATACAGGACAATATCTAAAGGAAGTGTTGACATGACAAACGATAAATACGCACACTTGTTGAAACGCGTTGAGAAGCCGGGCAGATATATCGGCGGAGAACTCAACAGCACGGTCAAGGACATGTCGACGGTTGACTTGCGCCTTTGCTTTTGCTTTCCCGACACCTATGAGATCGGCATGTCCAATCTGGGCATGCGCATTCTGATTGATTGCTTCAACCGCATGGACGGTGTGTTCTGCGAGCGCTCTTACGCGCCGTGGCCCGATATGGAAGAACAGCTTATCAAAAACGGCGTTCCGCTGTACGCGTTGGAATCGGGTGATCCCTTGCGCGATTTTGATGCGGTGCTGTTTACGTTGCAGTATGAGCTTTGCTATACCAACGTGCTCAACATGCTCCGCCTTGCGGGCATGCCGGTTTACGCAAAAGACCGCGCGGAGGATATGCCGCTGGTCGTTGCGGGCGGTCCTTGCTCGTATAATCCCGAGCCGCTTGCCGATTTTGTCGATATCTTTTCGATCGGAGAGGGCGAGGAAGCGCTGGTCGAACTGGCGGAGTTGAT
>JAFQII010000201.1 GCA_017397605.1 Clostridia bacterium | reverse complement strand
CAAGTGCGATATTTCAAACCTTGCGCCCGATACCGAATATGAATACAAGGTCGGCAAAAAGGATAGCACCGCGGACACCGATTGGACAAAGACTTATCGATTCAAGACCGCAAAGGAAAACATAGACGAATTTACGTTTGTCGCCGTCGGAGACACGCAGGGAATCACCTGGAACGGATTGACCACAGGCGACAAGGGATATATGTTTGCCATGGCGGCATACCAAGAAGCTTTTGAAGAGGTCAAGAACCCTGCGTTTATTCTGCACACGGGCGACGTTGTGGAAAGCGGCGCCAACAAGAATATGTGGAACATGTATTTCAAGGCACTCGACGGCTTTGGTACTTCGACCCCCATGTTTGCCGCCATCGGAAACCACGATACCTGGGGCACCCCGCTTTATTTCGATTACCACTTCAACCATCCCAACAACGGCGGTACGGCGGCGCTTGACCAAAGTTTTAAGAGCAAAGTGACAAACGGATACATTCGTCAGCTTTTCGAACAAGCCGACGAAACGATCTATTCCTATGATTACGGCGACGCCCATTTTATCGTGCTGAATACGGGAAGCTACACCGATCAGGATAAGTATCTCATCGATGCGCAACGCGAGTGGCTGACAAAAGATCTCGAAGCCAACAAGGATGCAAAATGGAAGATCATGCTCTTCCACGAGCCGGTATACCACCGCTTGGGCGCGGGAGAAAGCAGACCGTGGCTCCATGACGTGATCGAGAAATACGGCGTTGACCTCGTTATCCAGGGACATTCCCACCTTGTGACGAGAACCTATCCTATGAAAGACGGAAAAATCGTAACAAAGGCTGTAGATGAAACGATCGAAAAGGGAATCGGTACGGTTTATACGACGATCGGCTCCACCGCGCTCAACCACGACGGCGCAAACGATGCGAAATATATGGAGGAAATCGGCTTCCTTGCAACACCTACTCCCACGCAATCGACATATACTACGGTTACCGTTCAAAACGATAAGATTATCGTGACAACCAAACAGATCAACGGATTCGTTCTTGACAGCTTTACGATCGAGGACAAAAACGCCTCGGGCGATATCACACCCGACCCAAGCGATGATGTTTCGGACGATTCGACCGAAGTGTCGGATGCCCCGACAAGCTCCGTGCCCGAGGAGGAGAGCTCGGAAGAACCGACAAGCTCCGTACCCGAAGAAGAGAGCAAGCCCGCTGAAAGCAAGCCCGAAGAGAGCAAGCCCGCTGAAAGCAAGCCCGAAGAGAGCAAGCCCCAGACCGGCGACACCGGCATCCTCGTATTTGCAGTTCTCGCCGTTGTAGCAATCTGCGGCGCTGCAGTTGCAATCAGAGCAAGAGGCTAATTTCCGAAAATAAAGATCGCCACGGTTTGCACCGTGGCGATTTTTTTGGTTTCCGAAAACCACCCGCTAAGCGGGTGGTTCAATAGAGGCTTTTGCCGTTGAACAAAAAATCCTCCTGTGCTATAATGCAAGCAGGTCTAGCCAACCGCAAGCAAGAAAGACAGGAGGGTCAAATGAAAATTGACACAAATAGTATAGCACATACCACATGGAATTGCAAGTATCACATTGTATTTGCACCAAAATATCGTAGGCAAGTAATCTACGGAAAGATCAAAGGAGACATAGGGCAAATACTCCGCAAACTGTGCGAATGGAAAGGAGTAGAAATTCTAGAAGCAGAAGCGTGCCCGGATCATATTCATTTGCTAGTAGCGATACCACCGAAGATCAGCGTATCAAGTTTCATGGGATATCTTAAAGGAAAAAGCAGTCTGATGATATTCGACAAGCACGCTAACCTAAAGTACAAATATGGTAATCGAGAATTTTGGTGTCGCGGATATTACGTAGATACAGTAGGAAAAAACAAAAAGGCAATTGCGGAATACATTAGGAATCAGCTACAAGAAGATTTGGCATACGAACAAATGAGTATTAAAGAACTCATAGACCCGTTCACGGGTGAGCCGGTGCGCGCAAGCAAAAAGTAACCAACCGCTTTAGCGGTTGCTAGAGACCGCTTGCGGTTGGCAGACTTTTCGGAGGGCTTCAAGCCCCGCCAGTATCATGCCCTTATAGGGCTGAGCAAACCACCGGCTTAGCCGGTGGTCATGATTTATCCATTCCGCGGGGCGCGACTTTGGCGGAGGGGCTTTACTTTTCGGGGCTTTTGTGCTATACTGTTTTTGCAAAAAACTTTTGGAGGGCTGCACATGGAACTCAAAAAACTTGACAAACGCGTACTCAAATTATGGTACATCCGCGCATTGATCACTTCGTTGGCGTTGGCAGGTGTCTTTGCGGCTGCGGCGGTGATTTTGGCTGCAGCGGGGGCATCGGGCGACATCACACTCGCCGTTTTGTCGGGAGTGGGAATCCCTGTCGTTTTGCTGATCGCGCTCACGTTGATCATGCCGACGTTGCGCTACCGCATGTACGCATGGGGCTACGACGACAAGCGCATTGTCGTCAAAGAGGGTGTGATTTTCAGACAAAGAGTGGTGATCCCCGTCTGCCAGATTCAGGATCTGCACAGAACGCAAGGCCCGCTGATGATGCTCTTTCACTTAAGCGACGTGACGATCTCCACGGCAGGATCCAATTTTGACATTTCCACCCTCACGACCGAAGATGCGGACCGCATGGTCGACGAGCTTGAGCGCCATCTCGAGACGAGAATCGAGGAACTGAAGAATGAAGAGATTTGACAAAGGCTATATTTATTCCGGCTTGCTGTCGGATCTGTTCAGCAGCTTCGTGGTGGTATTTGTTTTTCTCAAGGACTGGTTTCTTGACGAAGAGGCAAGCATCGAGGATGTGATTGCGGCGTTCCCGTATCTGGCGATTGCGATGATCGTGATCTATCTCTGCTTTATCGTGTACAGAATCCTGTACTACAAAAACTCCGGATACGAGCTGACGGAGACAGAGATCAAATGCAACCGAGGCGTGCTGTTTCGCAAACGCTCCGTTCTGGACTACAAAAAGATACATGCCATCAACAAAAAGCAAAGCCTTTTGCACCGCATCTTCGGCATTGCGGTTTTGACGGTCGACAGCGGCTCTACCAACACCTCCCATCAAGCCGAGATCACCATTATCGAAAACGCAAAAACGGTCGATGCGTTGCTGAACGAATTGAATGCACGGAAAGAGGGCGGCACGTTCACTTCCGAAAAAACCGAAGAAGAAGTACTGCTTTCCGACCGGGACAGTCTGTACCGCTTTACTTCCAAAAAGAAGATGCTGTATACGCTCATCAATATCGCGTCGACGGCGTTCTTTACGGCATTGATCGGCGTTTTGGCGATCATCGTAATCGGCGTTTGCAAGCTGATGCTCGGACTTGACGCGCTCGGAACGTGGGGACAGTATTTTCTGTATTCCGTCTTGATTACCGTGGGCGCGATGCTGTTGTTCTCGGTTTTCTCCCTGATCGGGTGCATCATCCACTCGTTTGTCGGTTACCACGATTTTTCCATCACCAAGCACGGCAACGAGATCCGCATTTCTTTTGGACTGCTGGAACGGCACACCAACACCTTCAGCTACGACAGAATCAAAGCCGTCAAGATCTCGCAGGACCTTGTACAGCGGATGCTGGGCTTTGCCGCAATCAAGCTTGAGGTCATCGGATACACCAACGACAGCGGAAATGACAACAACGCAGAGCTCGGCGTGCTCGTCCCGTTTTGCAAGTTTGACGAGGTCGGCGAAATCCTGGGCAAGGTGTTGCCCGACTACGTTCCGGACCAAAAGCAGACAAAGGCGGTTTCTTATTTCCCCTTCGTGTCGTGGTTCTTTTTGATCCTTGCGATTACGGCGGGCGTCATGCTACTGCAGGCGGTGATCCCCATGCTGATTTTCGGCGTTTCGCCCTCGCTGATCGCCGCGGTTGCTTTTTCGGCGGCGGGAGTTGTTGCCGTGATCGGATTGATCAAAGCATTGCACGCATTTTTCAGCTAACAAACCAACGGCATCGCGGTTACAAGCGGTAAAATCACCGCCTACAACGGCGGATTTACCAAACACATCACGGTGTTTATGGCAAAAAACCTGATCGCATCGGAAACCGTGACCACACCGCTTCGCCAAAAGGCGGGCATCATCGGTCTTGTGATGCACCTCAAAACCAACGCGATGTCCAACGAGGTAAAGGTTCATATGCAAGCCGATTCGCTTTCGCAGGAATTGGAACAGCTTTTGAAATTGTAATCACCAAGGAGCGCAAACCATGAAAACATATCTGATTTCCCCCGACAAAAAGCAATACAAGGCAAATTTGCACTGCCACAGCGTGCTGTCCGACGGTCGCAAGACGCCCGAGGAATTAAAAGAGCTGTACAAGTCGCACGGATATGACATTCTTGCGATCACCGACCACGAGCGTCCGCACGATCACCAAGCGATGTCGGACAAGGATTTTTTGATGCTGACGGGCTACGAATGCTACATCCGCCCCAACGCAAGATACGACAAGTACGACAGAGAGGTGCATCTCAACCTGTTTGCGAGAGACCCGCACAACGTCAAAATGATCAATTTTGACGAACGTTACGTCCACTATCTCAAGCGCGACAACGCCATCGGCGAGCTGGTGCGCGTCGGCGACGAGCGTCCGCGCGAGTTTAGTGCGGCATACATCAACGAGTATATCAAAACTGCAAAAGAGCACGGCTACATCGTCACCTACAACCACCCCTACTGGTCGATGGAGGACGAAGCGGATATCCTCGCGTACGAGGGGCTGTTTAGCCTGGAGATCTGCAACTACGGCTCCTATCTGATCAACAACCTCGACTACTGCGGTGCGCTGTATGACAAAATGCTCTGCAAGGGCAAGCGTATGTTCTGCCACGGCGCGGACGACAACCACAACGCTCATCCCGTAGACGGCCCTTACTGCGACTCGTTCGGCGCGTTTACCATGATCATGCCCGATGCATTTACTTACGACAGCGTGTTTTCCGCGATGGAAACGGGCGAAATGTACGCTTCGATGGGTCCGCTGTTCAAAGAAGTTTCGGTCGAAAACGGCAGTATCCACATCGAATGTTCCGACGCCAAGAGCATCTTTTTGTACATGGGCAGCAAAACGCCCGCCTGCCGGATCGCGGAAGAAGGCAAATCCGTCAACTGCGCGGATTTTAAGATCGACGAAAACGCGCGCTACGTCCGCGTTTCGGTCAGAGACGAAAAGGGCCGCTGGGCAGACACGCGCGGATTCTTCCCCGACGAGTTCGGATTTTGAATGGCTCAAACATCCCTGTCTGTATGCGTTGGGTTCTAAAGGACAGTAAAATAGCCAATACGGAATAAAATCCATATTGGCTATTTTTTATTGCACCGCCGCGTTCGGTGGTGAGTAAGTGCGCATTTCCTGATAGTTTTGAGTGATATGCTGTCTTCGACAGCGTGATATTTTTGCTACCGCAAAAGTGATATTACTCTGCAGGCAGAGCAGTTATATTCTATTCGCCTATAAACTTGCGTAGCAAATACCACTCGTCGCAAGACGAATATCACTGCGAAGCAATATAACTCGCCGGGAGGCGAATAGAGTTGGCGTTGTGTCCTTAAGGACCCAACGCCTATGACGGGGATGCTTTTTTTGCAAAATGACTTGCAATTGTGCAGAATATCGCGTATAATAGACTCAAACCAAAACAAAAACGAGGATTTTATGATGAAGGGAATCAAGGTCTTGGCAATGATGTTAGCACTCACTTTGGGTCTCGCCGCATGCGGCGGAAGCTCCTCCGACACGTCGTCGGCAACAAGCACGGAAAACAGCACCGAGCTCTCGCAGACAGAAAGCTCGATTGCGGAAAGCTCCGCCGAGGAGAACACCGAAAAGGGCGAGTTCAAAACCGCGTTCCGTTTTCTTGTCACGTCGGACAACCATATTTCGACGGTAAACGACATGTCCGCAAAGCGCTTGGCACAGCTTTTTAAGTCGTCTTATGCGTATGCGGAGACGCAGGAATACAACAAGATCGACGCGTTTGTCGCGGTCGGTGACATCACCAACTACGGCCAAGCCTACGAGTATCAGGCTTGGAAGAGCATCGTAAACGAAAACATCAAGGACGAAACCCAAGTCGTCACCGTCATGGGCAACCATGAGTTTTACGGCAACTTAAACGACCTCGAGTGGGGCGTCAAGGGCTACACCGAAAACATCGACACCGAGCTGAACAAGCACGTCGTGATCGGCGGCTATCATTTTATCGGCGTGTCCACCTACGGAGAGGGCGACTACTCCGAGGACTTGGAGTGGCTGGAGCAGAACCTTGCCGACGCGGCAAAGGCGGACGGTGACAAACCGATCATCACGTTCCAGCACCACCACATCAAGGACACCGTCTACGTCAGCGCGGAGTGGTACGCACAGCAATCCGCACAGCTTGACGCACTTTACTCCAAATACAGCCAAATTCTCAATTTCTCGGGACACTCCCACGGCCCGATCAACAACCCAAGTTCCTGCTACCAAAAGAACTACACCCTCTTTGGCACGGGTACGCTGGCATATTTTGAAATGACCTCGGGCATGACCTACGGCACCATTCCGCCGAATGCGGACCAAGCGGCACAGTTCTATATCGTAGAGATTTCCGAGGACAACCGCGTGCGCGTCCTGCCGTACAACCTGATGACCGACGATTTCTTCAAGACCGCCGACGGCAGCAAGCAGCTCGTCTACACGATCGACGATTTGAAGGATAAATCCACCTGGCTCTACACCGACGAGGCGCGTTCCGCCCGGAACAAAGCGCCCGCATTTGCAGACGGCGCGTCCCTCTCCGTCGGAAAAGTCACCGCTGTGACCGCAGAGCTGACCGTCCCGCAGGCAAAGGACGACGAGTGCGTCTACAGTTATCAGATCGTCTGCACGGCGGGTGCGGAGAAAAAAGAATTCAACTACTTCTCCGAGTACTATTTTGAGCCGATGCCCGAGCAATTGACCTTTAGCCTCTCGGGTCTGGCACCCGCGACGACTTACACGGTGGAAGTGTTCCCGATCGATGTCTACGGCGTCAAGGGAAGCGCGATTACGACCGAAATCACCACCGAGGAAGCAAAAGAGATCGCTTACACCTCCAAAAACCCCGTAAACTTTGTCGGTACGTTTACCAACTTTGACTCCGCGTCCTCGCTGGCTGCATCCGCAAACAACTTTGCATACGGCGGCGCAGTCGACGGCGACATCTTTGTCGGCACGTGGAATTCTGCCGCGGGCGACGCAGGCAGTCATTTTGAACTTGCAAACAACGGTTATAACAGCTCTGCGGCGGTCAGCATCTGGAGCGACAACCGCGATAACCAGGGTCTGTACCTGTTTGCCACCGAGCAAAACGGCAATACCGCCGCGTTCCCCTCGACGAGCTACCTGCGCGTTTGGGTAGACTTTACGGATGTGGAGTTCCGCAAGGCAAACTTCGGTCTGGTCTCCCCGACGGGTGACTTGTACACCACGGACGAGAGCGACTACGTGCCCGAGTTGTATTTCTACTACCTCCCCGAGGGCGGCGACACGTGGCAGACTTACCAGCACGGCTCCGACGGCTGTTTCGGCGTGGCGGAAGGGGCGGCGGTCAAGGGCTTTAAAGGTTGGCTGGCGTTCCCTGTCAAAGACTTTACCTACCGTTACGGCACGGGCAGCGGTGCGGGCAGCTCGGGCGAATCGTATCCGCTGAACGAGATCGCAGGCGTGTACATGTTCTGGAACTATTCCGACGCGACGGAATCGGGCGCGAAATTTGTCCTCGACGAGCTCCAGCTGGTCAGAGATTATACGGTTTTTGAAGAATATAAGGAGAACTGATGCATCGAATTTTATGTTCCACGGGCGCAGTTTTGGGGCGCCCGAACGGAAGGGATCTCACGCTGTTGCGGCAGGCAGTGCCGAAACTGCACTGCGACGGATTTGAGCTGATGATGTACGACACGTGGTACGACAAGATTCCGTGGATGCGCGAGTGTCTGCAGACGCTTAACGTTTCGATCCCCGTTTTTCACGTCGAGAAATCGGTCGGCAACCTCATCAGCCGCAACGGCGGGCACGACACCGAGCAGGCGGTCTTGATGTTTGAGACAAACTGCATCCTCGCAAAGGAGTTTGGCGCGGAGATGCTGGTTTTGCACCTTTGGGGCGGACTGGACTCCGACAAGGACATCGCGCACAACATCCGCACTTACGCAAAGCTGCGCGAGATTGCCGATGCACACGGGCTGGTCTTGACTGTCGAAAACGTGGTCTGCAACCAACAAGACCCGATGACGCATCTGCACGAGCTTGCAGACGCCTACCCCGACATCCGTTTTACGTTTGATACCAAAATGGCGGCGTTCCACGGGCAGATGGATGCATTGTACGCCGAGGAAAACCGCGCGCTGTTCTCGCACATTCATCACATGCACATCAACGATTACGGCGGCGGCTACAAGGATTGGAGCAATCTCAACACGCTGCACATCGGTGACGGGCATGTCGATTTTGACAAGCTGTTTGCGTTTTTGAAAGAAATCGGCTACCGCGGCGATTTTACCGTCGAGGCGACCTCGTTTGACCAAACGGGTGCAATCGACTTTGACGCGCTCAACAAAACGTTTGACAAAATACGGACGTATCTGGGAGACTGAGTGATGAAAAGCTGCACACCCGAAGAGGTACTTGCGCTAAATGCAGATGACTTGCGCGAGCTGCTCAACGAACTGATGTATGAGCATTGGATCGACATGCCGTTTGACAAGCTCAACGAGGTGCAAAGACTGCTGTTTTTGTGTTTGTCGTTGGAGGATGCCTGCCAAGCGGACGGTCTGCTCAGCCTGACGGACAGCAAGGATGTGTTTTTTGCATTGCCCGAGCTTTGCGTGCATTTGCAAACGCTTGGCGCAAAGGAAACGGCGCGTGCGTTGCAAAAATTTGTAAAATTGTTCCCCAAGGATACGTTTTCAAAACGCATCTTGCCGGAATGGGCGTGGTTTTTTGAGTCGCGTGCACGCAAAAAACGCATCAAAAAGTATGATGCCCTTATCAGCAGCTACCCCGACGGGGCTATGAAAACGATTTATCACCGTTATGTTGCCCAAACACCTTCTGCGGCAAAACAGCTTTTGACTGAGTGAGTTTTGAGTAGCGTTTTTACCGAAGGCGCACGAAAAAACTCTAAAAAACGCCCGATTTTTTACACACAAACACTTGTAATCGAAAAAAGGATGTGCTATAATATTTCCCGTAAAAAAAGCGCCATCCCATTTTTGAGGAGATTTTCTGATATGAAAACACTTTATTCCGGCAAAACCAAGGACGTTCTTCTTGACGAAGAAAAAAACATCGTTCATCTGTTGTTCAAGGACAGCATGACGGGCGAAAACGGCGTATTTGATCCCGGCTCCAACACCGTCGGCGGCAGCGTCGAGGGCAAGGGCAAGATCGGTCTTGCCATCTCCAAATATTTCTTTGAATTGATGGAAAACAACGGCATCCCCACGCACTATCTCGGCGCAGACGTCGAAAAAGGTCTGATGCAGGTTCGCAATCTGACTGTCCCCAAGCTGGAGTTTGTGTTGCGCTACTTTACCGCAGGCAGTATGTGCCGCCGCTTTACGCTTCCCGAAGGCATCCCCTTTGATCCGCCCTATGCGGAAGTTACACTCAAGGACGACATCCAGGGCGATCCGCTCATCAGCGAGCGCATCTGCTTGATGAAAGGTCTGCTCAAAGAGGGTCAGTACGACGAGGCGCAGGCGATCGTGCTCAAGGTCGGCGAGGTGCTCCGCAAAGAGCTTGCAACCCTCGGCTGGACGCTGATCGACTTTAAGATTGAGGTCGGCTATGACGAAAACGGCAAAATGTATGTCGCAGACGAGATCACGCCCGACATCTGGCGTATCCGCGACGAAAACGGCAACATTCCCAACCAGCTTGACTGCTCCAGAATGCTGCTTGCCAAAATGGGTCTGTAATTGAATTACAAAAACGGCACAGAGTTTCTCTGCGCCGTTTTTTGTCAGGTGAGCAGAGGCGGGCATTGCCCGTCCGGTTAAAAAACAGTGTCAGAAACCCCCCTTTTTTGTCGTCATATAGAATGAAAGGAGAGATTGTTATGGAAGACAGCCGTATCATCGCATTATACAACCAAAGAGATGAGCGCGCGATCGCCGAGACGAGCAACAAGTACGAAAAGTACTGTTACCGCATCTCGTATGACATCCTGTATGACGACTTTGACGCCAAAGAATGCGTCAACGACACGTGGCTCAAAACGTGGAACGCCATTCCGCCCGCACAGCCAAACAGTCTGCGTCTGTTTTTGGCAAAAATCACGCGCAACCTTTCGCTGGACCGCTACAAAGCAAGGCGCAGAGATAAGCGCGGTGGCAACGCGACCGAGCTGGCATACGAGGAGCTGGGCGAAATGCTGGCGGACACGCGCGATGTGGAAAGCGAGGTCGAGCAAAACGAGCTGTTATGTGTGATCGAGAACTTTTTGCGCTCCCTGCCCAAACGCGAGTGCGGTATCTTTGTCCGTCGGTATTTCTACATGGCAAGCACGGCGGAGATCGCCAAACGCTACGGCGTGCGGGAGAGCAACGTACATAAGATCCTCTCGCGTACCCGTGCCAAGCTCCGCAAGGAATTGGAAAAAAGGGGGTACACCGTATGACCAACGAGCAGTTTTTGAGCATTTTCGGATCCATCGACGAATCACTGCTGCGCCGTGAGGAAAAGGCGCACAAACGCCCCGCATGGGTGCGTGTCGTTTCCGTCGCCGCGTGCCTGTTTTTGGTGTTGGGTGTCTATTGGACGGTGATGGAGAACGCATTTACAGACGAAAGTGTTGCAGTTCCGTGCCTTCTTCCGAGCGAGTATTATTTCACAGAATTCAATACGGTTGCCGCAAAGGTTCTGCGTGTTCTGCCCGATCTTTACGAGGTCGGCGGTGATTCATGGTACGGCGGTGCCAGCTTAATAGAATTGGAGATCGTAGACGTGATTCGCGGGACAGAGTTTCCCGAGACTGTATTTGCCGTAACGGGATGCACAAACGCCGATGTGTTGACACGGTACGACTATGTTGTTTTTCCGATCAAGCAGATCAGCATCGAAAATGACTTGATGTATAACCTCACCACCGGCGAAACGGAGATCGCCGACTGCTTGTTTGAGTGCTACGCCAATGCAAGCGGTGCGGCATATGCGTTCACGAACGGAAAGCTGAACGAAAGCTTATGGGAGCAAGAGGGTTGGTCGGATGATGCGGACTATATGCAACGGAGATTGAGCGGCATAGAGCACTCGTTTGGCAGTTACGATCTGATCGAGCTTACGCGGAATATGTCTTACGAACAGTTTAAGAGCAATCTGCAAAAATTCATTGGACAATTTGACAGCACGACCGATCAATACGGCGCGGTCACGGGGGATCAGCTGTGGCAAGAACGGTTTTCGTTTCTGCCGCGTGATAAATGGGATGCGCTGATGGACTATGTCAAGCCGTTTGAAAACAGCGTGTTTATGCAGGGCTTGACGCACGACGAAAACAGTTCTTTTTTGAGCTATATTCGTCATATCAACGGCTTTTGGACGAACGAACAAATCCATGTCAATTCATACGGTAAAGCGGAATACGAGGGCGAGCCGTTTACGGCAGAGGAATTGGAAAACATTCCCGACCTTGCCGAGATCATTGACGATTTGAACGTCGAGTGGATCAGCCCGCCGCATCTGTGGCAGTTTCCGTTCCGTGATCCGTCCGTTGGGGCACAATACGTCAAGCACGAGGGCGAGGTCTACGGCGTGATCCATCTGTATTGGTCGATCGAGACGAAAAACTGGAAAGATGAACGGGACGAGTATCTTGACGAACGGTATTATCTTGTTTCGTTCGACGGCTCATGCCGCAAGGTCTCGCGCGAGGAACTCAAAGAAACTTTGGGCGACTCGTACCGTGTGAGCGACTTCGTGTACGGAAGTCAACGAAAAGCGTATGAAAACAGAAAATAGGAGCGACAAACACCATGAAAAAATCGAAAATATTGATGATCGTCGGTATCATTTTGCTTTGCGTCGTGCTGTTTACACCGATTCCGCTGGGAACGATTGAGGACGGCGGCACACGCGACTATCTCGCACTCACCTACCGCATCGTCAAGTGGAACCGTCTGAACGGTATTTCGGAGGACGGAACACACATCGAGGTCTACCAAAACACCTGCGTCTATTTCTTCCCCGACAATTTCAAAGACATCGACGAGCTTTGGGAGATCAGACACTAAGAAAAGAGCCTTTCGGCTCTT
>JAFQII010000200.1 GCA_017397605.1 Clostridia bacterium | reverse complement strand
TTTTCCGCGAAAATATGCAAGAGCAAATGCAACTTTCTTTTTCGCCGACACGGAGAATTATTTGTTTGATTTTTGGTGCTTTTTCACAAACTACACCGCAAGGAAGGACAAAATCCACACGGGGAGCAGCCAACAGAGCTGAAAGATCACCGCCTGCAGGACACCAAACGCCTGCAGATCTCCTGCGATCGCCAAAAATCCGACCGCCAGCGCGGACAAAATGACCGACACGGTCAGAATGATCGCGTTGCACTTGGTCACGTGACGCACCTTGTCGCAAAGCGAGAACATGCAAAGGAAATTGTGCAGAGACGAGCTGCACACCACACCGCCCGAAGCGCGATCGGACGAAGCGGAAAGCTCCGACGGATCGTTTTGCTTGAGCACCGCAACAGGGCATTTGCGGAAACGGATCGAACCCATGATCATTTCGTTTGTGATGTTGGGATCCATCGTCTTGATGCCCAGACACAACCCTGCGCGGTAGAGATCCTGCAAGAGCTGTTCAAAACGCGGGTTGATGCGGTAACGGATATAAAACTTTGCGGCAAGCTGTTCGTCGATGACGACGTACATCACCGAGCCGACGCCGTTTTCGTAGCCGTCGTCCCCCTGATCCACGGGCGCATCAAAGCGGTAGCGGCGCAGATAACTGCGCTTGCCCAAAAAGATGTGTCTGCCGTCGATCGCCACGCAGATGCCGTCCTTTGCGTTTTCAATCACACGCGCAGAGGAAGGCTTTTCCACCTGTCCGTCGATCATACGCGAGGTCACTTTTGCCAAAGGACCGCCGAGATATGCAAAAACCTTTGCCACGTCGGGAATTACCTTGTCGATACGGTAATCGCCGTACGTTTTGACGCTGGTCACGCTGACCAGATTGGAGGGATAAACCTCGGTGTCCGCAAACGAAAGCACCGATGCCATCGAATACTCCTCCGCGATGCCGTTGCCGATAAACGCGCCCGAGCATTTTTTGCCCTTGCGGTTTGCCGCGGTCAGCGGAAGCGGAATCATAAAGAACGCCGTAGAAGGCACGGAGAACGCGACAACCGCGATCGATGCGCGGAAAGATTCCTCAAATCCCCTGCCCAAAACCATCATCGCCACAAACAAGCCGCACGCGCCGACAAAAATCAGCGGCAGCAGAAAGTGGAACAGATCGTCGTATTTGGATCGCTTGACAGAACGCTCCGAAAAGCCCTCGACGAACCCGGTTTTTTGAACCGTATACAGCTCGCTGTCCTCGTAGAGATATCTGCCGAACTCCTCCGCCTCTTTGGTTGCGTTTTGCACCCTTTCGGCGATATACTTGGGTTTTTTGACCGAGATCGTACGGAACGCGTGACAGTTTCTCGACGCGGTCTGCCAATCCGCAACCGCCGCACAAACTGCCGCAAGCGCCACCGTCAGCCCGTACAAGCGGATCGAATCCGGTTCGGGGCAAAGCACGGTCAGCACGACAGAATACACCGTCAGCACCGCCATTCCAAACACCAGCACACTTTCAGGTACCAGCCTTCTTGCCAAAAAGCCGCGCACGCCGCGTACCAGCGAGGGCAAGACACAAAGTCCGCACGCAAACAAAAGCTGCAGATCGATCAGCAGATACAGCCGCAAGCCCGTGTTTCCGCGCGTCATAAGCTCTCCGAGCGCACCGCCGTGCTGTGCCAGCTCAAACCACCCCAGCACCAGCATCATCACCGCCGCAAGAACCATGCGGATCATCGCCCCCACGCGGTAGCCGAACAGCTTGTACGCGATCTCCGTATTCTGCGAGCGGTCGGTGTAACGCAGAATCGGCTCTTCCTCGGCGCGTCTGCCCGCACGCTTTTTGATCTTGACCGTTTCGGTGCGGATCGCCTCTGCTTCCGCGTCTCCGTCCTGCATCATGTCAAACGCAAGCCGCAGATTGATTTCCGTCTCGTCCATCTCTGCCGCCGCCGGCTCAACGTCCGTTTCGTCGGGCAAAAACGAGAGCTGACCGTCGTCCTCGGGCTCTTCAAAGCCGTGCTCGATCACTTTTTTGCCGAGCGACTCATAGTCGCGGTCAAAGCTTGCACTGCCCTTATCCTTGGGCTGTTCCTTGAGCGTCATGCCGTCGCCGAGCGGGAACATTTCCGCCTGCTCAAACAACTCGCGCGAGGGCTCTTCGTCCGAAAAACGGTCCGCAACGTCACCCGCGGATGCACGGCGTTCCATTTCGTCGGCGCTCATTTGGTCGGACCTGCGGATCAGTGTGCGCAGGTTTTCCGCCTTGCGCGCGCCGCCCGTCTTGGGATCCAGAAATCCAACCAGCTTGTCGTCCTGCAATTTTCTCGCAAGCGTCTCGCGCAGATCCTGCGTATCGCTCTTGGACTTGGTGTCGCGGAACTCGCGCGTGCTGTATTTGTCTATCAATTCGATTGTCTCCGCATCCAGATCGCGGTGCGGTTTTTTCGGTTGCTCCGCTTCTGCGTCCGGCTGTGTGCCGACAGCGGGTGCAACGAGCGTCTTGGTGAAACGGTCGTCCGTCACCTTGGGCACGTGCTGTTTGGCGCGCGCAAGCTCGTTTTCCTCGTTTGCCTCACGAAGAATATCCGAAATATCAAATTCGCTGTGTTTATCTTTCAAAACGGTTGATGCTCCTTTTGAACATGGTTCTTGAACATAATGCGCGCTGTCTTATACGCCTGCGCGCTGTTTTGCCGCTTCAAACAGCAAAATCGCCGCCGCGCCCGAAACGTTGAGCGAGTTGATCTGTCCGTACATCGGAATGCCCGCGATAAAATCGCTTTCTTCCTTGAGCAGGCGGGAAACTCCCTCGCCCTCGCTGCCCAGAATCAGCGCAACCTTGCCGCGGAAATCCTGTTCGTAATACGGCTTGCCGCCTGCTTCCACCGCCCAGATCCACACGCCGTTTTCCTTGAGCTTGCGTACTGCGCTTGCCAGATTGGACACGCGCGCGATCGGCATATGGAACACCGCGCCCGCGCTCGTCTTTGCAACCGTGCCGTTGACGCCTGCCGCATGGCGTTTGGGAATGATGATGCCGTTGGCACCCGCGCACTCCGCGGAACGGATGATTGCGCCCAGATTGTGCGGATCCGCCACGTCGTCGCAAATGACGTAAAAAGGTGTCTCGCCCTTTTGCTCCGTCTGCGCCAAAAGCTCCTGCACAGAGAGGTATGCCGTCTCTGCGGCGATTGCGGCAACACCCTGGTGCACACCGCCGTTTGCCATCGCGTCCAGTTTGCGGATATCCGTCTCCAACAGCGGAACGCCTTTTTCCAGCGCAAGCGCACAGATCAGCGACAGGGAGCCTTCCTTCTCGCCTCTGCGCACAAACACACGGTCAACCTCACGGCCGCTTTTGAGCAGCTCGATCACGGCATTTCTGCCGATAAACAGCCCGTCATTCGATTCGTTTTGCGTGCGGCTGTCGCCGTCGTAAAACCGCTTGCCCTTCTTTTCCATGGCAATCGCCTTCCTTTGTGCAGATTAATTCATAAAATTATAGCATACCACACTGTGTTTGTCAAGTCGGATTCTGCGAAAAAAAGGACCGAGTCGCCGACCCGGTCCCTGACATTTATGTGTTTTTCATAATGACCGAGCCGACGCACTCGCTGACGTGCTCGCAGGCATCGGCGCAAGCCTCCAAAGCGCCGTAGACCTTGTGCCACGAAACGATCTCGAGCGCTTCCGCATTCTTTTGCGTCAACGCACGCATCGATTGGAGGTACAGTCGGTCGCACTCCTCCTCAACGTCATTGAGCGCGACGATCAGACCGTGGATCTTTTTGGATCTCTTAAATTTTTCAAACTCGCCCATGAGCTCGCACAAAAGCTCGCAGGACTTGACCAGATTTTTTGCAAACAGAATCGCAGAAGGCTCTACGGTGCGAATATCATAAATGTAGAATTTCTGCAAAACCTCTTCCAGCGTATCTGCCACCTCGTCCAGGTTGTGGCTGAGCATGTCCAGATCCTCGCGGTCGACCGGCGTCACAAACGCTTTTGCGAGCGCTTCGCTCATCTCATGCTTCTTTTTGTCCGCATTGTGCTCGATCGCGTGCATTTCCTTCAGCATCTCCTCGAGCTTATCGGGGGAATAGTTTTCCAGACACTCCACAAGGTACACCGCCGCCTGTTTGGACAGCGCGGTGCCGGATGCAAAGTTTTCAAAATAAAATTTATCGCTCTTAGCCATGATACAAAAACCCTTTCTTTCAGTTGAAAATCAGCAAAAACAGCTTGGTCACCAAAAAAGCGAGAAGTCCGCACCCGGGGAAGGTCAGAATCCACGTCAGCACCATTTCCTTGACGACGCCGAAATTGATCGCCGACACGCGTTTGACCGCGCCGACACCCATGATGGATGTGGTCTTGACATGCGTGGTGGAAACGGGAAGCCCGAACACCGAGCAGAACACCAACGACAGCGAGGAAGCGATATCTGCCGAAAAGCCCTGATACTTTTCCAGCTTGACCATGTCCATGCCGACCGATTTGATGATGCGGTAACCGCCGATGGAGGTGCCCAGACCCATGACAAGGCTGCACAGCGCCATCAGCCAGATCGGAA
>JAFQII010000199.1 GCA_017397605.1 Clostridia bacterium | reverse complement strand
TAGAAATTATCGTAGATATAGCAGGGAACGGGGTTGAGCGTGTGAGAGGTCTTGGCCTTGGGAACGCCGTTGGCACCCATCTTTGCGCCGCCCGTCTTTTTGTAGATCTCTTACATTTCGTCTGCGTTGCAGTGGTCTGAGGTGATGATTGCAACGCCTTTTACGTCGTCGACTGCTTTGAGGATACGCGCAAGGCAGAGGTCAAGCGCTTCCATGGAGATCTTGGTTGCGGCAAACGAACCCGTATGTCCGACCATGTCGCCGTTGGGGAAGTTGACGCGCAGGTAACCGAACTCGCCGCTGTACAGCTTTTCGATCAGCACGTCGGTGATCTCGGCGCACTTCATCCACGGACGCTGTTCAAAGGGAACGACATCCGAGGGGATCTCGATGTATTCTTCCAGCTCTTCGTCAAACTTGCCGCTTCTGTTGCCGTTCCAGAAATAGGTGACGTGGCCGTATTTCTGCGTTTCGGAGATTGCCAGCTGCTTGACACCCTTGTTTACCAGGAACTCGCCCATCGTGCCCGAAATCTCGGGAGGAGAAACGAGGTAACGGGACGGAATGTGTGCGTCGCCGTCATATTCCAGCATGCCTGCGTACAAAACGTTGGGTACGCGGACGCGGTCGAATTTGTCGAAATCTGCGCCTGCTTCAAACGCCTTGGAGATCTCGATCGAACGGTCGCCGCGGAAGTTGAAGAAGATCACGGAGTCGCCGTCCTCTACCGTGCCGACGGGCTTGCCGTCTGCTGCGATAACAAAGGGAGGCAGATCCTGGTCGATCGCGCCGGTCTCGGCACGCAGGGTGTCGATCGCTTCTTTTGCGGATGCAAACGTTCTGCCCTCGCCCAAGACGTGGGTCTTCCAGCCTTTTTCGACCATTGCCCAGTTTGCTTCGTATCTGTCCATGGTGATCTGCATTCTGCCGCCGCCCGACGCGATGCAAACGTCAAAGCTGTCGTCGCGCAGAGTTGCAAGATAATCTTCAAACGGGCAGACGTACTCCAAAGCGGAGGTCTCGCCGACGTCGCGTCCGTCCAGCAGAATGTGGATGCGGACCTTTCCGACGCCGTCGTTCTTTGCCTGTGCGACCATCGCCTTGAGGTGGTCGATGTGGGAATGTACGTTACCGTCGGAGAACAGACCGAGGAAATGCAATGCAGAACCGTTTGCTTTGACGCCGCCGATCAGCGTCTGCCACGAATCGGATGTATAGATCTTGCCGGACTCGATCGCGTTTGAAACCAGCTTTGCGCCCTGCGCAAAAACCTGGCCTGCGCCCAGCGCGTTGTGACCGACCTCGGAGTTGCCCATGTCGTCATCGGAGGGCAGACCGACAGCCGTGCCGTGCGCCTGCAGCAAAAAGCGGGGATATTTTTCCGCCAGCATGTCCAGCGTGGGGGTATCAGCCGCATAAACTGCGTTGCCTGCGGTGCGTTCGGTATAGCCGACACCGTCCATTACGATCGTCAGAATCGGGCGTTTTTCGCCGCCGAAGATAGAGTTGCTCATGTCAAAAAACCGTTCCTTTTTGATAGATAAAATGATTTTGCCCACTTGCGGCCGCACATAAGCGCCGTACGGACATTTTTATACAGATACAGTATAACATATTTGTTTTGACTTTGCAATGTTTTTTGCAAAATTTTCGACGCATGCGCGCATCAAGTTTTGTTGAAATACGGTGTGTATTTGCAAAAACATGAAAAAATATGCAAAAAACAGAAACTTTTTTCGCTCTCCCTATTGACAAACGGAAAAGACGGGGATATAATAAGGTACTCTTAAATAAGGAAAGGATTATTTTACTATGAAAAAGATCATGACTCTTGCAATGGCACTGCTGATGCTCGCGGCTCTTCCGCTTTCTCTGGCTTCCTGCGGCGGCGATGAGATCATCGTACAGACCAATGCATATTTCGCACCGTTTGAGTATTTTGAAGGCACCGAGATCGTCGGCGTAGATGTCGAGATCATGGACAAGGTCGGCGCAAAGCTTGACAAGGAAGTCAAGTTTGTCAACGTTGAGTTTGCGGCAATCATCGACAACGTCAAGGCGGGCGAGGTCTGCGACGCGGGCGCGGCAGGCATCACCATCACCGATGAGCGCAAAGACAAGGTTGATTTCTCCATCCCCTACTACACCTCCGTGCAGTACGTCATTTATGCAAAAGACGCTGCTCCCGAGATCACCAACGGTACTTACATTCTGTGGGATTCTCTCGCAGGCAAAAAGCTGGGCGTGCAGACCGATACGACCGGTTGGATCTATGCTGACGGCGAGATCAACGCGACTGCCGACAACGATTACGGCTATGACGGCGTTCTTTACGGAACCAATACTACCCTCAACTGCTACGACAACGCACAGCTTGCGGCTGACGCGATCGGCGCAAACCAGATCGACTACGTCATCATCGACGAGCTGCCCGCACAGTTTATCACCGAGAAGAACGACAAGCTCGCTTGCCTGCCTCTGTACTACAAGGGCGGCGAGGGCGAAGAGGATTCTCCCGTCGAAGAGCAGTACGCGATCTGCGTGACCAAGGGCACCAAAGAGCTTCTGGACGCGATCAACGAGGTTCTGACCGAAATGCTCAAAGAGGGCGCGGATGGCAAGTCCGAGGTCGAAAAGCTGATCATGAAGCACATGGGACTGGAGTGAGCTGCGCTCTCACTCGCAAACACAATCTTTAACATCCGTTTTTCGGGGTTTCTCAGGGGGACTTTTTTCGAAAAAGTCCCCCTTGGCATGCCCTTTTTCAGAAAGGTAACACTCTATGGATTTTCTCCAAAAAACAATCGAGTTGTTTACAACCGAAAGGTACGTCGAGAGCTTGTTTTCGGGCTTGTGGATGACCGTTGTGATCTCTGTGGCGGCGGCGGTGCTGGGCTTGATTCTCGGCTCGGTTGTCGCGCTGGTCACGATCGCGCCCAAAAGCCGCGCGATAGTGCTTCCCAAGGCGCTTTGCAAGGTGTACATCACGATCATCCGCGGTACGCCGATGGCGTTGCAGCTGTTTATCATGGCGTACGTCATTTTTGCAATTCGCGGTTTCCCACCCGTGGTGACGGCGATTCTGGCGTTTGGTATCAACTCGGGCGCATACGTTGCCGAAAATATCCGCGCGGGTATTTTGTCGGTTGACAAAGGGCAGACGGAGGCGGGCCGCGCGCTCGGTCTGACAGGCGCAACCACGATGCTGCGCATTGTCATTCCGCAGGCGATCAAAAACGTACTCCCCGCAATCGGCAACGAGCTGATTGCGCTCATCAAAGAAACTTCGATCGTCAGCATGATCGGTATGTACGACCTGACGATGGCGGCACAGGTCATCGGCGGCGGCAACAACATGGCGAGCTACGTCGTTCCGATGACGGCGGCTGCACTGTTCTACTTGGCGATCGTGTACCTTTTGACGTTCTGTATCAAACTGATCGAAAGGAGGCTGCGTGCAGGTGATCAGCGTTAAGAATTTGTACAAGGATTTTGGCAAGCTCCGCGTGCTGTCGGGATTGTCTTTGGACATCAAACGCGGCGAACGCGTCGTATTGATCGGCCCGTCGGGCAGCGGCAAGAGTACGCTTTTGCGCTGTCTCAATCAGATGGAAGAGCCGACCTACGGTGAGGTTTGGCTGGAGGACAGCCTTTTGACCGCACCCGACCCGTATCTGCATTTTGATATCATCCGCGCCTCGCGCACCTATCAAAAGCTGGTCGCAAAAGGCATGAGTGACACGGACTGCATCCAAAAGATCAAGGCAGAGGATCTTTTGAAAAAGCACGAAGGCAAAGCGTATCACAGCATGATGAAGACGCTGGAGAAGGAAAACCGCATCGACATCAACCTTGCGCGTCAGCGCATGGGCATGGTGTTCCAGCACTTTAACCTCTTTGCCAACATGACTGTCATGCAAAACCTGACGCTCGCGCCGATCAAGCTCAAAAACAAAACCCCTGCGGAAGCAGAGGCAAAGGCGATGGAATTGCTGACGCGCATCGGTTTGGCTGACAAACGCGACGTCTATCCGTCCACGCTTTCGGGCGGACAAAAGCAGCGCATTGCGATCGTGCGCGCGCTCTGCATGGAGCCCGAGGTGCTTTTGTTTGACGAGCCGACGAGCGCGCTCGATCCCGAGATGGTCGGCGAGGTTCTGGACGTGATGAAATCGCTTGCCGACGAGGGCATGACGATGATCGTCGTCACGCACGAGATGGGCTTTGCCCGCGAGGTCGCAGACCGCGTGCTCTTTATGGACGAAGGGCAGATTGTTGAGGAAGCCCCGCCCGCCGAGCTGTTTGCCAACCCGCAAAACGAGCGCACCAAGAGCTTTTTGAGCAAGGTGCTGTAAAAGAATAAGAGGGCGCCGCCCTCTGAAGCTCCCGCCCAAGAACCTTTTTGTAAAAAGGTTCTTGGGAATCTCCAAAAACTTTTATTGCCCGACACTGCCGTGTCGGGTATTTTTTGCATAAAATTTCTTGGGGGATTCTTAAGGGGGTGTTCTTTTTAAAGAACACCCCCTTAAGCTCTATACTTATTTCTTCTTTTTGGCTACGACGATGATCACAACAACGACTGCGATCACTGCAACAACGATCAAAGCGATTGCCCAGATCGGGAAACCGCCTTCGTCATCAGCGGGTGCAGCGGAAGATTCCGCGGAAGACGTTGCGGTAGAGACAGCAGGCTTGGACTCTTCCTTGGAGACAGCCTCGGACTCTTCTTCCTCGGAAGATTCTTCTTCGGGTTCGGAAGATTCTTCCGGCTCGGAGGACTCCTCGGGTTCTTCGGGAACGTACGCCTCGAGGTACATTTCCTCACCCTCGCCGTCGCTGTAATACAGCGTGCCATCCTCTTCCAGCGCGAGGTAGAACACGACGTATTCTTCCATCAGCTCAGCGACGATGTGATCGACGCTCGGGGTGTAGAACATTTCAAGCGAGATGATCGCCTCTGCTTCCATGCCTTTTTCTGCAAAATCGGCGGAATCATACGCGTACATGCCCATGACGTTGGATCCTTCCAGCGTGAAGAAGCTCATAATGCTGGTCACGCCTTCTTCATCCTCGGTAATCCACATGGTGTCGATGAGATCCAAAGCGGGAGCGGACGCGTATTCCTGCGTCATGACTTCCTGCTTGTCACCGCCCGTGTACTGCGCGACTGCCAGTTCGGTAAAGCCTGCCCACTCATACACGTTGGTGTAGTATGCCCAGTATGTGTCGGACTCGGGACGAACCTTGAAGGTGAAGGTCAAACGTACATACTGCGACTCGATCTCCTCGCCCAGCGGAACAACGATCTCTTCCTGATAGGGGTCTTTTTCGCCGGTATACTCGGGCTGGGTGTTGCGGTAGTAGAACATGCCGTCGTCGCCTACGGGCAGCCAGACGGTTCCGTCCTCGGAGGTCTCGACGATCACGCGGTTTTCGCCGGGTGCGGTGACGCAGTCAAACACCTGATAGAACAGCGACATGTAGATGGTGTCAAACGTGACAACGTCGTCGTATTTGAGCGTAAAATAGAACTCGGGAATCGCGTCAAGCGGCTGCTCCGCCGTTGCCATATCGACCTCGTAGTCGGGCTTGATAAAGTCGTTGCAGACCAAAACGATGCCTTTGTCGTCGTGATTGGTCGGTTCTGCGACGATCTCGCCGTCGATCAAGCATTCCAGTGTGCTTCCGCCGCGGGGCATAGCGGTTGCGGACGTGTCGCCGCGATAGTCGTAGCTGATCTCGCTTGCGGTCAGAACGGTGTACTCCGTCCACGGCGTTGCAAAGTCAAAATCAGCCGAAACGCCGATGCACATGACTGCAAACAGCAATACGGATGCCAAAACGGCACAAAGAGTTTTTTTCATAATAGGCTCCTTTCGGGAAAAATGGGGCGGCTCTTACAGCCGCCCCGTTCTGTTTATGTGTTTATTTCTTTTTTGCAACGATGATCACGACCACGACAACTGCAACAACTGCAACTGCGATCAGCGCGATTGCCCAGATCGGGAAACCGCCTTCGTCATCAGCGGGAGCAGCGGAAGATTCCGCGGAAGATGCTGCGGAAGAGGTGGTGGAAGCGGGTTTGGATTCTTCCTTGGACTCTTCTTTGGACTCTTCCTTGGATTCCTCTTCCTCGGAAGACTCGGTAGCAGGCTCGGAAACCTCTTCCTCGGAGGACTCTTCAACAGAGGTCTCGGGAGCTACGTAGGGGCTGTAGGTAACAGAATCAATGTCGCTGCCGAGGATGAGGTCGCCCTCTTCGTCGATGTTGGCGTACATTCTGTCAACAGCGCCGTCCTCATAGATGATGGTGAGGATGTCGCCGAGTACGGAGTAAGAAGCGGTGTAGGTGTCCAGAACCTCTGCATCGTAGCCGCTTTCTGCAAATGCCTCGGACTCATAAACGGTAGCGGTGAGCGTTCTCACACCTGCATTATTGACAAACTCATAGAGCTTGACTTCGACACCGTCGTCGCCGACCCATTTGCCTTCGACCTTGGTGGGCTCTTTTGCAGCGGTCTCGCTGTCGATGACAACGGGCTCTTCGCCGCCGGTCCAGGTAGCAACACCGAGCTCGGTGAAGCCGCACCACTCATAGATGTTGCAGTAGTATTCCCAGTAGCCGCCTTCCGGAACTGCCATGAAGGTGAAGGTATAGCGAACGTACTGTGCGGAAACGGTCTCGCCCAGATAAACTGCGCATTCTGCGATCTCTTTGTCGTCAACGCCGTCTTCGAACTCATCAACGTCTGCGTTGAAGTAATACTGGCCGTCTTCGTCGACGGGAACCCAAACGTCGCCGTCTTCGGAGATCTCGATGGTCACGAGCTTGTCACCGGGGATTGCGATGCAGGATTTGATCTCGTGGTAGAATACGAGGTAAGCGGTATCGAACTCGACAACTTCGCCATAGTTGAGCGCGAAGGAGAAGTCCGGAACAGCTGCGGGATCCTGCTCTGCTGCTACGGAACCGGTAACTGCGTTTTCGCTGATGTAGTTGTTCTTGACGAGGACAATACCTTTGGTGGAGAATCCGGTAGCATCACGGATGATCTCGCCGTCGCCGAGTGCGTCGATGGTAGCGCCGCCCTGGGGAACCAACGTAACGCCGCTGTCGCCAACGTAAGAGAACTCTATGCTTTCGGGGGAAATGACTTTGTATTCGGAGCCTTCGAGCGAGATATCGAACTCTGCCGAAACTACGAGAGCAAATGCCGAGATCGTCAGCATTGCTGCGAGAAGAATTGCGAGTGTCTTTTTCATAAGAACATCTCTCCTTAAATATTTTTGGTTGCCTCATTATAGCACGAAACGCATTTTGTTTCAATTGCAAAAAGGCACGAAAAAGTTTACATTTTTTGTGCACCTTGCCAAATGCAAGAGGCTGCAATTGACAGATACTTAAAAATATGTTAAAATGCCTACAATATTATATATGGGAGCGAGACAGGATGAAAGCCGAACAATTTTATCGTGTGGTCGAACGTGTCGGGCGCGGCAAATACGTACGTACCAAGTCGCTGCAGAAGGCAATTCTTTTTATGTACCCGCGCAATGGGGAGACGATTGCCTGCGCGGAGTCCTGCACGGGCGGTTTGGTTGCCAAACTGCTCACCGATCTGTC
>JAFQII010000020.1 GCA_017397605.1 Clostridia bacterium | reverse complement strand
GACACTGCCGTGTCGGGAGAAGAATACAACAAGAGTTTTGAGGAGCAAACAGCGTCCCGAAAACAAAAAACGTTTACCGCCCGACAACAAGACGGAAACAAAACGGCAACAACCTTTCATTACCCTAAAGGTACAAACACGAAAGGAGAAAAGCAACATGAAAAAACACACGTTTCCAACCACTGTGATCTGCATTCTGCTCGCGTCGGTGCTTTTGCTTGCAGGTTGCATGCACGCCGTTGTGGACGACATGGGGACGTCCAAGGAATACACAGCGGAGATCGTCTCGCAAACACAGTCGGACGTCATAGGCGAGCTCGAAAGACCGACTTCGCAATCCAAGATGCAACAAAAGTTCAATGTTTTCCTGCACGAGACGGAAGACGGCGGAGTACGCATATTTTCGGAGGGACAGCACCACGCGCTGACGCAGGTCCGCGAAAACGGGGAACGCAAACCGCTGACGCACGAAGAGGTGCTGTATCTGATCTCCGACACAATCAATCTGTATTTTCAGTATGACAAGATCACGCTGACCAACCCGAGGTTTTTGCAGCCGGGAGACATTCCGCAGTACGGAAGTGTCACGCCCGACACCGTTGACGCGACATACAAAACCTACCATGGCATCTTTTTGGAGTTTTTGTCTGCGGAAGACAAGCTCACAAAAGCATACGCCAAATACAACGAAATGGTCGAAACCATCCGTTCGATTATTTACTACCGCCTTTATACACACGACGCGGGAATCGAGCTGCTCACGCATTACATCGACGAGAACGGCAATCGTCATTCCTTGCAATTTCGCTCGGGGTTGCCGGATCCGCATTTCATCGCGCTGTCCTTGGACGGCAGCTCAGTCGGCGGCGAAGAAAACACCACCAAGCTCGAAACCGAGCTGGGAAAATATCTGGCAAACCACTTAACCTCCGACGATGCCACTTCCGAGCCGCTCAACGCACCGCTTTTGCTCATTCCGCTCTATACAATGTCGGAAATGGACAGAACCATACAGCTCGTTTCGACCGATTTTGCACAGACGCAGGTGTTTCCTACGCAGGAGTTGGCTGCACGCGCGCCCGAAAAGGAGCTGACACTCACCGCTTCCCTGCTGACAGAAGGATGCGGACGCCAATCGTTGTACCTCAACCGCCAAAGCGGAACGTTTGTGATTGTAAGCAATCCGTCGTACTCGATCGATCTCACGGGCACCTTTACCGAGCACAACCGCATGCTCGTGCTGTACCCCGAGGACTTAAGCGGCGACGGAACATACATCTACCGATTTTACGGAACCGGCAAAGGCTTGCTGGGAGCCTACGTTTACAACCCCCGCACATCCGCGCCGCATAAGGACTTTGATTTCCCCGACGGCATGGCGTTTTGCAGGGATTACCGCAACTATCTGGACGAGCAAGCCCTAAAAAAAGACAGCGGCGTAGCGTATATTACGGATGAAACGCAACTTCAGCTCAATTCCATTACACACTCGGTATTGGTCATGTGCGATGACGAGGACGGCGACACGGGCACACGTGTCTATCAAACCGTACCACCCTACTCCGAGATGATCGGAACCAATATGATCTCCGAAATCAAGCTGCACATCGGCAAGGGGTATAACGGCAAGCTGACGGCAAGCCTTCCCCTCGGCGCAGAAATTGAGGCGGTGACGGTTTACACCTTCGGTGCGGAGCCGACCGAGACCAAAACGACGCTGGCTGCCCTCTCCGACCTGCCCGACGGCGAATACTACATCGCCGTGGACCTTGTGATCGCGGAAAAATACTGCGGCGTTTCTACCACAAGATGGGTGACAGACTTTTTCAAGCTGCTCGTCAAGCATGTGTGAGAGCATGGGAAGCGTATTTCCTCATACCGCCAATTGCTTTGCGCAGCAAGGCCACCTGCCGAAAAACCAAAAGGAGCACGAGCGTTTTGTTCGTGCTCCTTTTCACACGTCCCTGATATGCAAGGTTTGCTTTTTGTTTTTCGATTGGCATCGGGTGAAATACCACGGTCAAAAAGATTTAACAATCATCATACTTGATTTCTTTTGTTTCCTATGATATAATGGCAAAAGATTACATGATGGGAGGAACTGCGCATGCGTGACTACAAGCAAATGCAGGAGATCCAAAAGCTGAGAGAGCAAGCGGAAACAGACACTTCCGAGCACGACGGCAATCGGGACGAAAGCGAAAAATACACCAAACGCAACCCCGGACTGAAAGGTTGGCTGGAATATATCGCCGAGTATTACAAATGGCCCATTCTGATCGGTGCCGTTGTTGCGATCGGTCTGATCGTCGGCGCGGTGCAGATGGCGCAGACCGCAAACCCCGACCTGTCGACCATGTACGTCGGCCCGTTTTACCTCACGCCCACCGAGCAGGACAAGTTTCAAGCGGAGATCGCCGCGCTGTCGGGGGACAAGGCAGGCGACTACAACGGCGACGGCGAGTACCGTTTTGACTTTTTGGACATCACGCTCTCGCATCTGACCGATGCGGACGGCGTGCAATACACCTATGATGACAAAAACACCGCGTACACGCGTTTTATGACCGAACTGCGCGCGGGCGACACGCTGTTGTACTTTCTGGAGCCGTATTTTTACCGTCAGGCACTTGCGGACGATATTCTGATGCCCCTCTCCGAGCTGGGCGTGGATCCTTCCCTCTCCCGCGACGGCTACGGCATTGCGATCGGTGATTTGGACGCATACGAATTAAACGGCTTTCGCCGCATGCCGATCGAGACGGTCGTCTGTCTGCGCCGAAGCCCCGACAAGGACGCGGTCAGCTACGGACGCACGATCGAAAACTGGAACGCGCACCGCGACGCCTTTTTGTCGATCGTAAACTACAAAACCACCACCCGCGTACCCGACACCCAGACGCCCGCGGACGTCACGCTGTTCTACGCAGGCGCACAGCCCGTCTACAAAAGCATGCGCTATGACATCGAAACCGCACTGACCGCCCTCATCACGGACGAAAACGGCGACGGCAGACGCAAATGCGCCCTGCACGCGATCACCAAGAGCGGCTCGGACGCGCACTGGAAGCTGGGTTCCAAGGCGATCCGCACCGAGCTGATCACGGGCGGCAGCTTTTTGATGCTGTTGGACGAGGAGTCGTTCCGTTACGCCATGGAGCACGGTCTTTTGGAGGAGCTGCCCGAAAAGCTGCAAAACGCCTCGGGCGCCAAGGAAGGACATGGCATTTTGCTCTCGTCGCTTCCGATTTACAACACCGACGGGTTCCACGAATTGGCATCTCTGTCCTACCTTTGCCTGCGCAAAGCCCCCGATGACGGCGTCGAAAACTACGGCAGAACCCAAAATGACTACGAATCTGCCAAGAAATTGTTTGAAACGCTCACAAAAAAGCAGGAAAACGAATAAAGATGAAAATACCTCTTGCATTTAGCTAAAAAATGTGTTACAATATTAACTTGAAATAAAGTGATCGAAAGATCCGGAGGAAAATAAAATGGCATCTCTTTACAAACAGAAGCAAAAGCGCAAGCTGATCGCGGCAATCGTTTGCTGTGTGTTGGTGTTTGCGATGATCGTTTCGACCATCGTGATCGGCTTGGTGCACAAGGCTTCTCTTTACGAACAGTTTGAAGACGGTGACTTTGCGGCGGCAATCGCCGAGTCGCTCGGTCTGTCTTCCCGCTACAGCCTTGACATGGAAGATCTTGACAGATTTGAAGGTCTGGTTTATTTCTGCAACGTCGGCATCGACTCTGCAAACGGCTATGCTTCCTATGCATACCCCGTTGTCATGCTTTGCGACAAGACGTACACCGATGCGCTGATCGAGCAGAGCAATCCCGATTATGAAGCGCCCGAGACCGAGGACGAGAGCGACTACAGCGAAAACATCGTCGCCGTTCCCTACGTTCTGACCGACCCGTCCGACCTCAACATGTTCCGCAACCTGCGTCTGCTGCGTGCGTTTGACGTGTCCGAGATCAACGAAATGTCTCAGAACTGCTACACCACCCAGCTTTACAACATGTACGGTCTGGGCACGACCGCTTACAACGTTGACACGCTGATCGAGGCGACCAAGCTTTCCGGTCTGACCAGCCTTGAGCAGATTTCTTCGCTGACCAAGCTTGAGCACCTTTCTCTTTGCTACACCGGCATCACCAACCTTGACGGTATCGCAAACTTCCCCAACCTGAAAAAGCTTGACACCACCTACACCGCGCTGGAGGACATCTCCGCGCTCAAGGACGCGACCAACCTCACCTACCTCTCGATCAACAGCATCAACGTGACCGAGACCGAGGATGATCACGACCACGACCATGATCACGATCACAGCGACGAAGCTTCCGACGAGTCCGAGGATACTTCCGCAGATACTTCTGCAGATACTTCTGCTGACAGCTCTGCCGACACTTCCGACGAGTCCTCCGAGGAGTCCGAGGAAGAAAAGGAAGAGCCCACCTACAACGAGACCGGTCTGACAAGCGACGACCTCGCAGTGCTCGCAGAGCTCAAGAACCTCGTTTACCTCGACATCACCAACAACAACGTGACCGATCTGTCCGCACTTTCTTCTCTGCAGAACATCAAGTATCTGTCCGTTGCAAACAACCCGATCACCTCTCTCAAGGGCACCGAAGGCCTCAAGAACATGAAGGTTCTCTACGCGATCGACTGCCGTCTGGAAAGCATCGAAGCTGTCAAGGGCATCGACACCCTCGAGACCGTTTATCTGTCGAACAACCTGCTGACCGATCTGTCCGCGCTCTCTTCCGCAACCAAGGTGACGCACCTTGACGCTTCCGAAAACGAGCTGACCGACGCCTCCGCAGTCGCAGGCATGACCGAGCTGGCAACGCTGGTTCTGAACGGCAACAAGCTGACCGCGGCTCCCGACCTGTCCGGTCTTGACAAGGTCACTTCCGTCGACCTCTCCGACAACGAGATCACCGACGTGACCGGCCTTGAGAAATTTGATCCGACCGACTTTGAGCCCGAAAAGGACAAAGACGGCAAGGACAAAGAGCTTGACGTTACCATCACGCTCAACCTCTCCGACAACAAGATCGAAAACATCAAGCTGTCCGCTTCCCTGCTGACCAGCCTTGATCTGTCCGACAACGCGCTGACCGCAGGCGACACCGCCGCACTCAGCTTTGAAAACTGCAAGAAGCTCGAAACGCTCACGCTGACCAAGAACGACAAGCTCACCTCTCTCGAGGGCATTGAAAAGCTGGAAGGCCTGACCACGCTGAACGCAGACGAGACCGGCATCACGACCGTTCCCTCGCTCGAGAAGCTTCTCAAGCTGACCACCGTCAACCTGTCGAAGACGGAGATCGCCGATCTGTCCGGCTT
>JAFQII010000198.1 GCA_017397605.1 Clostridia bacterium | reverse complement strand
CGGTCTGCTTGCTGTCGCGCCTGCGGACGGAGACGGTGCGGCTTTGTGATTCCTGATCGCCGACGATGAGCATATACGGAACGCGGTCGACGACCTGCGCGTGGCGGATGAGGTAGCCGATCTTTTCGTTGCGGTCGTCCGATTTGCAACGGATGCCTGCGCTTTGCAGACGGGCGCAGACCTCGTGCGCGTAGTCAAGGTGTTTTTCCGACACGGGCAGGACGGACACCTGCACGGGGGCGAGCCAAGTCGGGAACTTGCCTGCATAATGCTCCGTCAAAATGCCGATAAACCGTTCGATCGAGCCGAAGCAGGTGCGGTGGATCATGATCGGGCGTTGCAAAGCGCCGTTTTCGTCGATGTAGGTCAAGTCAAAGTTCTGCGGCAACTGAAAGTCAAGCTGTATCGTACCGCATTGCCAAGTGCGCCCAATGCTGTCGCGCAGGTGAAAGTCGATCTTGGGTCCGTAGAACGCGCCGTCGCCCTCGTTGATCACATAGGGAAGACCGAGGCTTTCAAGCGCGCCGCGCAGACCTTCGGTCGCGACCTCCCAGTCCTCGTCGCTGCCCATGCTGTCTTCGGGGCGCGTGGAGAGCTCCATCTGATACGAAAAACCAAACGTTTTGTAAATCCCATCGATCAGACGCACCACGTTTGCGATTTCCGAGGTGATTTGGTCTTTTCGCATATAGATGTGTGCGTCGTCCTGCGTCAGACAACGCACGCGGAACAACCCATGCAATGTACCTTTCAGCTCGTTGCGGTGTACTAATCCAAGCTCGCCGACGCGCATCGGAAGCTCGCGGTAGCTGTGCGGCTTGCTTTTGTAGACGAGGATACCGCCGGGGCAGTTCATCGGCTTGATGCAGTGCGTTTCGCCGTCGATTTGCGTGGTATACATGTTGTTTTTGTAGTGCGAGGCGTGACCGCTGGTCACCCAAAGGCTGTGGTTGAGGATCATCGGCGTGGAAATTTCGACATAGCCGTTTGCGGTATGGAGCGCACGCCAGTACTCGATCAGCCTGTTGCGCAGGATCATACCGTTTGGCAAAAAGAACGGAAATCCCGCCCCTTCCTCGCACAGCATAAACAGCTCCATCTCCTTGCCGATTTTGCGGTGGTCGCGTTTTTCCGCCTCGGCAAGCATTAAGAGATGCTCGTCAAGCTCTTTTTGGGTGGCAAACGCGACACCGTGGATGCGCGTGAGCATTTGGTTTTTGGAGTCATTTTTCCAGTACGCGCCTGAGACGGCTGTCAGCTGAAACGCGCCGAGCACACCCGTGTAAGTCAAGTGCGGACCGCGGCACATGTCGATGTATTCCCCTTGGCGGTAGAATGCGATCGGCTCGTTTTCGGGCAAGTCGGCGATGTGCTCAGCTTTGTAGGGCTCGTTTCGCTCCCGCATCAGCGCGAGCGCCTCGTCACGCGGGAGGACAAACGGCTTGATCGGCAGGTTTTCCGCAACGATGCGGTGCATCTCCGCTTCGATGGCAGGGAGTTCTTGCTCCGTGAGGTGCTTGGTACCGAGATCAATGTCGTAGTAAAAACCTTTTTCCGTTGCGGGCCCGTAGGCAAACGACGCGTCGGGGTACAGGCGTGCGACCGCCTGCGCGAGAATGTGCGCCGCCGTGTGGCGCAGAATTTCTGCCTGTTTTTCTTTTTGGGGGACGAAGACAGAACCGTCCCTGCGGATTGCTTTCATGCGAGTCTCCTTATTCATATGTTTTTGAGAATAAGAAAAGCACCCAAAACAAACGCGCAAAAAAGCGGTCTGTCAAGGGTGCATACTACTCATGAAACGAATGCACGGTTCCACCTTGATTTTTTACTCATCGGGTTCCATCAAACCCTATCCCTTGACGCGGGACGACGGCAACACTTACTCTGCTTTGGGCGTTGCGGCTCAGGAGCGGTCTTCACCCTTGCTCCGCATAAGAAACTTCCACCAAACGTTTCTCTCTCTGGCTGTTTCGCAAAGGCTACTCTTTCCTTCATAGCTTTTCTTATTCACTTGCGGGTATTATAACACGGAAAAACGGTTTTGTCAAGAGCGGAGTGTTGGGGTACGGTCGAGGCTCTGCCTCGAGCTCCGGTCAAGAACCTTTCTTAGAAGAAAGGTTCTTGACAATCTCCAAAGAATTTTTATTGCCGAAACAAGTCGGCGCAGTGCTTTGTCAAGAAACGCACGTCTACCGCCGACGTCAAAAACGCTGACGCGTTTTTCTGTGTAAAAATACCCGACACGGCAGTGTCGGGCAAGAAAAGTTTCCTTGGCGGGGTTTGGGGCAGCGCCCCAACATCACACCTCCACCGTTCGATCGGGACATGCAACGTCAAGGGACGCTTTGCCCTGCAGACGCGCAAAGGACTCGGCGTACGCCAGCTCGGGGGTGTTGTTTTCTTCCGAAAGGTGCGCCAGCACGACGCGCTGTGTGCCGTGGTTTGCGAGGTGGGGCAGAAGCGCGGCGCAGTCAAAATTGGACAGATGCCCGTACGCGCCGAGGATTCTTTGCT
>JAFQII010000197.1 GCA_017397605.1 Clostridia bacterium | reverse complement strand
CAATCGTACCAGTGTACGTAGGTCTCGCCGTTGACAGTCAGACGCTCATTGTCGGGCAGCATCTCTGTCCACAGCTTTTGATAGCGCGGGAACGCCCAGTCGTTGCGGTTGAATCTGCGCCACAGAACGGTCTTGCCGTTTTTGTCGAGGTATTGCTCGGTGATCGCGCCATCGATGTAAGTGTAGCAGTCGACTACGCACACAGTATCGTATGTTTTGCCGCCGATGGTCACGTTGTAGCGCCCGACGATGTCCAGCAAAAAATCCCGCTCTTTGGCGGTGATGCTGTCACCGTCCCGCGTGATGTCGCCTTTTGCGGCGATGTGAATCTCGTTGCCGCAGTTGTCTTCTCCAAATCCCCAGTTGCCCAAGAAATCCTCGCCGTCCAAAAAGGTGTAGTAATGCTTGACACCGTTTTCCATGTGGCTTTCGGCAAGAATGCGGCAATGCGTGTCGGTGAGCTGTGCGATAAATCGGCGCTCTACCTTTTTTTGACCGCCTGCGCTGTTACAGCCCATCGGATCGGTTTCGATCGCAACGATCTCCACGCCTTCAATGCCGTGAACCTCCGCCTTGCCGACAACTTCCATTTCGCAAAGCTCGGTGCGCTTTTTGGCAGGAAAATCGTACATCGCCCATTTGATCTTTTCGCCGAGCTTGGGAACGACAAACCAACCCATGGTTTCCTCCCACTTGACGGAAAACGGCGCAAGGTCGGATTTTTCAATTTTGTAATCGGGAATATATACAGGTAATGTTTTCATATCATGGTCTCCTTTTTGCGTTTCTTTGTACGGGTAATGCTGTCTGAATTTTTCCTTGGCATAATGCAAGCGGCTCTTGACTGTGCCGAGCGGAACGGAAAGGCGGCGCGCGATCTCGTCCTGCGACAGATCCAAAAAGAAATAGAGATACAGGATTTCTTTTTCCTTTTCGGGGAGCAGTTCCAGCGTGTCGCGTACCACGCTTTGCACCGTGATGCCCGCTCTGCCCATGACAAGCGCCGTTTCGGGCAGGGTATCCAGAGACACATGCGGGTGCGCCGATTTCTTGCGGTAATAATCGTTGCACTTGTGCTTGGCAATTCCGATCAGCCACGCCTTAAACATGGACTTGTCTTTCAGGGAATCAAACTTTTTTGTCGCCGCAAGGCAAACCTCCTGCAGCAAATCTTCCGCGTCGTGCCGATTGCCGATCTTAAAACAGATAAACCGCTCTAACGGCGCATAGTTCTCTTGCAAAAGCTTTTCCAATTCATTCACATTACCACCTCCTTGTGTATGGTTTTGAAAACGTCTTCACCTATACAGTCGCACAAAAACGCCAAAAGGTTCAAAAAGGAGCATTTTTTATTGATTTTGCTCAGTGCGGGTGATCAACGCTTGAAAACGCGGTTCATCCGCCAGCGCGGAAAACGCAGAGCTATGCAGTTTGGCAGACAAACGTGCCCGGGCAGAAGCGTCGGGACGATAGAAATTGCATGCCGCGTCACGAAACAGCGGTGTACCGACTGCTTGACCGCGGTATTTTGCGCGTTCGCACAGATCAAAATCCACCATACGTTCAAGCTCGCGCAATGCGTTTTCACGGTCGCCCTCTTTGAGTGAAAGCTGTGCCAGTAATGCATAAATATCGCCGCGCTCACGGCAATGAAGCGACGGCAGGACTTGCTCGTCGCTGAAAAGCAAGTCGATCAGCGCAAGCGCTTTGGTAAACGCGATGCGCGTGTCACCGTATTTGCCGAGGCGGAAATAGCAGAATCCGATTGCAACCATGTTGTCCAGAACGGCATGAAGGTGCTGCAGCAGATCGGTCTGATAACAGCTGTTTTCTTTTACGGTGTTCTTCTCAAAATGCGCCATGTACGCATACATCGTGTGAGCGGTCATATCGGCGCGGCGTGGGAATTGATCGGCGTGCTTTTGCGCAGCGTCCATGTTGCCGTAGGCGGCGTGTAACAGCACCATGATCATATGTGCACGCATCACATCATTTGCGTTTTCGCTGTATTTGATCACCAAGTCGGCAAAACGGATGCATGCGCGGTAGATCGTTTTTCCGTTTTCGGGGTCGTAGGTGTCGTGTTCGGGATAAGCGAGTGAGATGCCCGACTCCAAACAGGCGGACAGCAAAACGGTGTTGCCGGGGTATTTGGTAAGGCCGTCCGTCAGCGTACGGTAGCAAAGCAGAACACTCTCCTTTGTCGCGGGAGATATTACGAGAGAATGAGCGTGTGTGATCAGGTTCTGTACTTCCTGTGCGTGGTTTTTGCCGTACATGCCAAACAGCACATCCGTACTCACACCAAATACGGTTGCCAGCGGAACAATCTGCGAGATGTCGGGCATGCCCGTGTCATTTTCCCATTTTGATATTGCCTGAAAGGTCACGCCCAATTGCTCGGCGAGATCTTCTTGCGTCAATCCGCGCTCCTTGCGCAGTTTCTTGATGATTTGTCCCATTGTTTCTGTCATGTCGTGATTCCTCGCTGTTTGTATAATGTTTCAAAATCTAATCCGTATCGGTCGGATATCGACTTGGCATAGCTTTTTCCGTCGGGGACGGCACGCTTGATGCGGTAGGTGCGCTTTTCCCCGTGTGCAAGCTCTGCGGTTATGGTGTCAATTCTTGAACGTGAAAAAGGCTGTTCGTTGATCTCTCCATACATGGAGATCAATTCATGCATATGGGTCGAAAAAATTGCTCTGCAAGCGTATGCAGATAACGCCCGAAGGACATCAAGCGCAATGTGTGCGCCTTCAAACGAACTTGTGCTCGAAAAAGCTTCGTCCATAAGAACCATGCTGTATTCCGTGAGTTTTTCAAATATCGCCCGCACATCGGCGCACTCTTCCTCCAAACGTCCGCATTCGCCGGTTGTCTTGGTGGCAAAATGTACAAGAAGACGATCGACGGGGCTGATTTCCGCGCGCTTTGCAGGGACGAGGAAACCAAGCTGTGTGAATATTTGACAGATTCCGACCGCTGTCAAAAATACCGTTTTCCCGCCGCTGTTCGGCCCGGTCATAAGGTAAATTCTGCCGTTTTCGTCAAATACGAGATCGTTGGGGACGACTTTATGCTTTTGCAAAGCGAGAGTCGGGTGGTAGAGCGATTCCACGCAAAAGGCTTTTTGCTCTTTTGGCTTGACGGCAGGAACGGTCAACGGCAATGCTTTGTCTTTTAATTCCGCAAGAATGTCAAAACCAAACAGAATAAACCTGATCTCTCCGATCAACGGCAAAAACTGCTTGGTATGCTGCCGAAAGAAAGCCTTGACCGCCGGCTCCCAATCAGCAATCGCATTCTTGAACAGACGGTTTAAAACCGAGCTGACTGCCATGTCCGCAAAACGCTTTTCCTCTTTGCTTAGCAGTTTTGAGGTGTTTTTGAGCGGACAGATTGCAGATAAGCCGTGTGTCTCATTTTGCCCCAGCAGGCGTTCCATCAAACCGTTTGTCTGCATGTATTCGTCATGCAATGCAAGGACGCCAAACTCGCATGGGGAAAATGTTGCATCCAGATTCAAACCGACCGTCACACATTTGACTTTTGCGATCTCACCCGACAGCTTGCGCGTATTTGTTTTGAGGTTGCAGTAATCTTGTGATTGTGCAATAGCACAAATACCTTTTGCAAACCGTGTCAGCGACTTTGAGCGGATGGATTCCTGTAAGCAG
This sequence comes from Clostridia bacterium, assembly GCA_017397605.1. Classification (GTDB taxonomy): domain Bacteria; phylum Bacillota; class Clostridia; order Oscillospirales; family CAG-382; genus Coliplasma. Next base: position 901 of record JAFQII010000197.1, on the reverse strand, counting down.
GTAAATCCTTTCAAAGCCGTGTCGATGAATGTCAAGTACAACTCAATCAGCTTGATCGCGTAGAGCTGTCCTTCTGTCTGGTGGCTGTTTTCGCGCAGGCGGTACAGCTCGTCCATATTTTCGAGCAAGGGTAACAGCGAGCGCAACAGATCTGCGAGCATCGGCTCGTGCAGTAAATCCGCAAACAATTCCTGACGGTAGACAATCGTCGAAATATCATCCGTGAGATAATCGATGATGTCAAAGTTTCGGTTGTACAGATAGTTTCCCAACAGTGTTTTAAGGTCTTTTTGCGTGATGATCAGATGTGGGGTTTTGTGTTCCAGCGGTTCTAATAGGCTGTAAATCTGCGTGCATTTCATGTCCATCCTCCGTGTGTCCTGCTTCTATTATCACATAAGCACAGCCGCAACGCAAGCGACGCGATAGCGAACGCAGCTCAACGCTCCGTTGAGTTATGCAGAAAAGTAAAAGCGGCAAATTGCCGCTATATTTTACTTTATTTTTTGCGTTTACTGTAATATACCACGCCGGCATATGTTCCGTCTTGGCAAAGCCGTCTGTTTGCGATATAGCCGTCTTTTACAAAGCCTGCTTTTTCCATGACGCGGGATGATTGCGTGTTCAATTCGTTGCAGGAACACTCGACGAGATAATAGCCGCCATCACTCAGCAAATGATCCGAAACTGCCGAGAGCGCTTCTGCGGCGTAACCGTTGCCCCAGTAGGCATAGCGGATGGTATAGCCTACGTTGCAGTAGTTGTGCTTTTTGACAACGGTATTGACATCGATATTTCCAACGACGACACCGTCGATCTTTCTTTCGATCACCCAACGTTCGTATTTTGACTCGTCTGCGTCGGCGATCCAACGGCGGATGCAGTCCAATTCTTGTTCTTT